>CBDTVS010000329.1:0-2748 GCA_965364245.1 uncultured Gammaproteobacteria bacterium
CACGTCGATGCCCGTGCCCCGGGTGAAGGCCTCGAGGATGGGCAGGAAGGAGCAGGTCGCCAGGGCCGGCGCCTCGTCGGTCCAGGTCCAGGAGATCTTAGACGGGGCCATGTTTCGTCCTCACCTTTGAAGAGCTTGTCGATCGACGGAGAAATAGAGGATTGTAACCACGCTGCCCAGCGCCGAGATCCCTTCCGGACACTACACGGCGGCGTGGAGGAGGCCGAGTGTCACTCGGGTTCCGCTTCCCCCAAAACCCAGGGAACCTCGGCGTCGAGCTCCAGCTGGAGGACGCCCTCCCTCGGGAAAGACGGCGCGGCGAGAGCGTTGTTCTCCACGATCATGAGGCGCACGTGATCGACACCCGGAGGCGACCAGAATCCGCTCGCATCCTCGAGGATGCGACCAGCCTGCGCCAGCTCTACCCGCTGGTGGCCGACGAGGAGTGCCTGCGCTGCCACGTCAACGTCGCCGCCGGCGACGTGCTCGGGGTCATCGACGTGCGCGAGGACCTCGGCCTGGTGCTCGCTGACGCGCGCGGCCAGTTCCTGGGTGCCTTCGTCCTGATCGTGCCGGTCGCCCTCGCGGTGGCCGCACTGCTCGCGCTGCTGGTCAGCCGCCGCCTGCAGCGCGCGCTGGACTGGCTGCAGGGCAACATCCAGCAGGTCAACAGCGTCGAGGACCTCACCCGCCTGACCACCTCGGAATTCGACCTCGGCTTCACCGAGTTCAACGACCTCGCCGCCGAACTCGACCGGCTGACCGACCGGCTGCGCGAGATCGCCGTCGACCGCGACCTGCTCGAGTTCGAGATCAGGCTGCTGGAGAAGTTCGTCATCACCTCCGAGGTGGTGCGCGACTGGCGCGACTACATCAGCAACCTGCTGGTCGAGATCAACCAGGTGGTCAACACCTACGCGCTGTTCTCGATCTTCAAGCTCGAGGAGGAGGCCTACGACCTCGAGGTGTTCTGGCGCGGCACGCCGCCACGCGAGACACGCCAGCTGCTCGAGAAGGTCGTCCGTCAGAGCATGGTCGACTACAAGATGTTCAGCGGGCCGGCCGAGGTGGCGATCAACCACAACATCGCCAATGCCGCCGAGGTGCTCCCCGAGCTCGACGAGGATACGTTGGTGTTCCGCAGCAAGACGCTGCTCGTCGAGCGCCCCAAGATCGGCGGCATCGTCGGCATCGGCGTCCACTCCGAGACCCAGATCGACCCGACGCGCATGCTGGTGGTCGAATCGATTCTCTCCACGCTGCTCAACGTCGTCGGCTCGGTCAAGGCGATCTACAAGTACACCCAGGACCTCGAGTACTACGCCACGCGCGACCCGCTGACCAATCTCTACAACCAGCGCGTGTTCTGGGAACTGCTCGGTTACGAGATCGGCCGCGCCGAACGCGGCAACTACAAGTTCGCGCTGCTGGTGATCGATTTCGACAATTTCAAGACCATCAACGACACCTACGGTCACGGCTTCGGCGACCAGTGCCTGCAGCTGTTCGCGCGGGCCATCCGCGGCGCGCTGCGCCGGCCGGACATCCTGTGCCGCTACGGTGGCGACGAGGTCGTCGCGATCCTGCCCGAGGCGAGCGACGAACAACCGTTCACGGTCGGCGAACGGGTGCGTCACGCGGTGCACGACCTGCGCATCGAGGCGCCGGACGGCCAGCCGGTCAAGGCGACGGTATCGATCGGCTGCTCGATCTACCCCGACCACGCCCAGGAAGCCAAGGACCTGTTCCTGTTCGCCGACAACATGATGTACAAGGCCAAGGCGGAGGGTAAGGACCGCCTGAGCCTGCCGAGCCAGGAAGACGTCATCGACGTGTTCCGGCGCATCGGCGAGAAGGGTCTGCTGATCAACAACGCCATCGAAGAACAGCGCGTCGTGCCCTATTTCCAGCCGATCTGCGACACCGGCGACGGGCACGTCGCGGCCTACGAGGTGCTGGGGCGCATCGAGCTCGGCGACGAGGAAGCCAACGTCCTGACCGCCGACGAGTTCATCGCCGCGGCCGAGCAGATGGGCGTGGTGCACAAGCTCGACTTCATCACCATCGAGAAGGCGTTCGCGATCGTCAGCCAGACCGACTACGACGGGCTGCTGTTCCTGAACCTGTCGCCGAAGAACCTGGTGTTGCGCGATTTCCTCGGCGAGATCCGCCGCCTGGTCGCGGAGTACGGCATGACCCCGGAACGCATCGTGTTCGAGATCACCGAGCGCGACACGGTGCGCAACATGAGCCTGCTGAAGAACTTCCTCAACGACCTCAAGGCCGACGGCTACAAGTTCGCGATCGACGACTTCGGCTCGGGCTTCTCGTCATTCCACTACCTCAAGCACTTCCCGATCGACTTCATCAAGATCGAGGGCGACTTCGTCGCCAGCATGGTCCGCGATCGTCGCGACCACGCCTTCGTCAAGTCGATCTCGACGCTCGCCGAGGAGCTCGGCATCATCTCGGTCGCCGAGTTCATCGAGGATGCGGAGATCTACCGCGCGGTCCAGGAGTGCGGGGTCAACCTCGCGCAGGGCTACCATGTCGGGCGCCCCGCCAAGGATCTCCAGCCGCCCGCCGAGCTGCCGCCCGGCGTCCCACGCTGATCACTGCGTCCAGCGGATCTCGCGTGCGCTGACCTCGCCGACCACCACCTCGTCGAGTCCCGCGGGCATGCGCGCGGTGCCATCACCGAGCGGGATGCGTCCGCCCATCAGTTCCGCCTGCAGCTGGGGATGGCGC
>CBDTVS010000330.1:0-2743 GCA_965364245.1 uncultured Gammaproteobacteria bacterium
GATCAATGTAGCACGTGATCCGTGGTTACCCCGCGAGCCGGGTAGCGTCGGCTGCGCCCGGCTGCGCTTCCGGGTCCGCACACAGGTCGGCGAGCGTGGCGTCACCGAGCTGCCGACCGAGGGCCTCTTCGAGGTCGGCCACCAGCCGGTCCACCGGCGCGAGTTCGGCGTCGTGCGCCCCTTCGGCCCGGCGCGTGCCGCGCGCGTCGCGCACCAGGCGCAGCACCTCAACGAGACGGATGGCGTCAGGGTCGCGCGCCGGTAACAGCGCGGGCGGCTCGTCCGCCGTGCGCGACAGCAGACCGGCCTGTACGAGCGGTTCGAGCAGGGCGTGCACCAGCACCTCGGGCAGCGCGAGGCGGGTCGCCAGCCACCCCGTGCCGCACGGGGGCTCGCCCCGCTGGAAACGACGCATGATCAGCAGCAGCGCGGCCAGCGCGCCGCGCTCCCGCTGGCGGTTGCTGAGCGACGGGGTACCGGGTCCATGCGCCAGGTACTCCGGGTGCTGGTGATAGAAGGCGAAGCTCGCGCCGGTGAGCAGGATCAGCCAGCTGAGGAACAGCCAGATCATGAACAGGATCATGGTCGCGAAGGCGGAGTAGATCGCCGTGTAGTTCCCGGACCCGGCGACGAACGAGGTGAAGGCCCAGCCGGCGCTCTCCCACAGGAAGCCGGCAACCAGCGCGCCGAGCAGTGCGGACCGCACGCGCACGTGCGTGTTCGGCACCAGCAGGTAGACCAGCGTGAAGGCGACGATGACCATCAGGTACGGCAGCAGACGGCCCATCACCTCGAGCAGTGGCCCGAGCAGTGCCGCGACGCCGGTGACATGCTCGCTGCCGGCGATGGTTGCGGTCAGACCGAGGGCGGAGACCACCAGCAGCGGGCCGACCAGCAGCACCGAGAGGTAGTTGCTGAACCGCTCGCGCAGCGAGCGGTTGGTGGTCACGCGCCAGGTGGCGTTGAACGCCGCCTCGATCTTCTGGATCAGCGAGACGACGGTGAAGATCAGGAAGGCGAGCCCGACGGTACCCAGCACGTCGGCACGGATGTTCTCGACGAACCCGATCAGGCGCGAGGTGATTTCGACCCCCTGCTCCCCCAACGGCTCGAGGAGGTTGAGCAACAGCGGCCCAACCCGGGAGTGCACCCCGAGCCCTTTGAGCACCGAGAAGCTCACCGCGATCAGCGGCACCAGCGACAGCAGGGTCGTGTAGACCAGGCTCATCGCACGCAGGGTCAGCTGGCCGTCGGCGAGATCGCGCAGCACCGCATGCAGGATGCGCAGCAGGTGCAGCGGCAGCGCCCGCCAGACCGGCAGCGTGCGCAGGTCCGGCTCCCAGACCGCGCGCTGCAGCCACTCGGCGAGGGCCAGGTGGGAGATCATCGGCCGCCCTCAGCAAACGCCCCGGGGCCGTGATTCAGGTCAATTACAGCCACGCGACGGCTCTCCTAACATCGGATCCGTAGCTCGTCTGACGAGCTGCAGATACCTCCTCCACTTGTACGCCCGGCCTCCCCCGCCGGGCGATTTTTTTGCGCGCATCGACGGGCGCTCCACGCAGACCGCGCCGCGGTCGTGACGCGTGGATGCCACCGATCAGCAGGCGCCGACGAGAACGGCGCGCGGCGCGAGGGGAAACGGCGCAGCCGGGCAGAACGGCTACTTGAAGGCCTCGTCCTTGAAGTTGTCGCACTTGCGGTACGGGTTGGTCAGCACGAGGTTGGAGACCTTGATGTCGTAGCGGGCATTCGGCCCGAGCAGACCGGTGATCAGGCGGATCGGGGCGCCGGCACCGATGCGCGTGTGCGGCAGCCCGGTGACGTCGTAGTTCCATACGTCCCAGCCCTTGCCGAGCCCGGAGTCACGGCTGAAGAAGCTCAGGTAGATCCACGCCGGACCGAGTTCGTTGGGGGTCTTGCCCTCGCAGCCGATGCTGCCGTCCTCGTAGACCTGGAAGTGGGTCGGTGCGGCGCTGTTGCTCTGCTCGTGATAGACCACGCAGTTGAAGCTGAAACCGTTCTCGCTGGCGATGGCGTGAGCCTCGGCGGCCTGGATGGCGCAACGCTCGGCCTGCGCGGCACCGCTGGCTGCGAGCAGCATGGCGGCGCAGGCGAAGCCGATGCGGCGGGGCGACGGGGTGCGACGACTCTTCTCCATGGGTGTTTCTCCTGATGCCCGGGGCACCATGCCCACGGCCTCCGTTTCGGGGTTCGACCTAAAGATAGCACTTGCGTGGCGGCACGCGCGCCGGGGTTCCGAACTCAGGGCGCCACGCCGTCGCCCGACAGGCCCACGCCCTCGAGCCGCCGGCCGGTGAAATGCACGAAACCCTGTTGGCGCGAAGCGCCGTCGACCGAGTAGTCGAACTGGTAGACACGGCACAGCACCAGGCGCCCCATGCGATCCCGGCACGGGCGCATGCGCCGCAGCGCGACGGTCTGCTCCAGGAACTGCACGTCGTCGGCATCACAGGTCGCACGCGCCGCGCGCGTGGCGCGCTCGCGCACCTGCAGGTTGGCGTGCCAGAACCAGCCGAGCGCCGCCACGCCGAGCAGCCAGAACAGGGTCGTGTCGAAGTACATGTCAGTCCGGCACCGACGGGTCTGCGACGACCAGCTCGCGCAACAGTGCCGTCGCGAAGCTTCCGGCCGGCAGTGCGAAATCGAGCTCCAGCACGTCGTCGTCGAGCTACCAGGCCAGCCCCGTCGCGCGCGCGCGCAGCGCGCGCCGGTCGGCCTG
>CBDTVS010000331.1:0-2692 GCA_965364245.1 uncultured Gammaproteobacteria bacterium
GGGCAGGAAGCCGAGCCAGTGCCAGAGTGGTGGGAGGGGCTCGCCGTCGGTCGGCGCGGTATCGAGGTCGAGGGTCGCGGCGAGCGCCGCGGCGCGCCGGGTGTCCACCGTGTCGGCCGCGACCTGCTCGCGGCCGATCCACGATTGCAGGTGGTTCAGATCGATCTCCATAGGACTCCTTTTCAGGTGCCCGGGCCGAGCGTGAGTTGGCCTTCGTGGTCGACCCGGATCGCCGGTTGCAGCGGGCCGATGTCGAGCTTGGCCTCGAGGCGGTAGGTAGTGTTTGGCGCTGCGCGCTCATCAGGTCGCCGATCAGGCCCAGGCCGCCGAGCAGGTCGACTCCGGCGACCAGCGTGACGTCGGCCTCGCCGTAGGCGGCGACCTCGGGCAGGTCGTTGGCGACCCCGGCGAGCAGCCGATGCCCCTCCAGACGCACGTTGTAGGCGATGCCGTGGAGCTGGAGCGGCGTGCGGTTCGGGTTGAGGATGCGCAGCCCGATCTCGAAGCGCGGCGCGCCTTCGCCGGGCAGCGTGCGGAAATGGTTCACCGTGACGCTCGGGCTCTCGTAGCCGGGCTGCAGCGTGGCGCACCCGGCAAGCACGAGCAGCAAAAGCGAGAGCAGCACGACGCGGAGGCGGAAGGGGCGGGGCATGTGGAAGATCCGTGGCGTTGTCAGCCCCGATTGTCGGCAATGGGGTGCGGGGCGACAAGCAACCAGGTCAACTAAGAGACGACGCGCGTGCCTAACGTCGCCTCGTTCCAGGCATGAATCGGTCTATAACGAGGCGCCCGCCCACAGGTGCGCAAATTCCACACAGTGGATGACCAGTGTGCGGTAGTCCTCAAGGCGTGTGCCCGCGGGTAGCGTGAACGACTGGGCACCCTGCATCTTGCGGAAGAAGGTCGAGTCGTCGGTGGTCTCGAGCAGGCCGGCAACCAGCGCACCCTGCATGGCGTTGTCGTTGGTCAGTTCGTCCAGCCGCTTCGGTGAGAGCAGCACGTGCAGGTCGGGTCCGTTCTTGGTGACGAAGTCGTCGCCGAGGTGCACCGTCAGCCGGTCGCCTTCCGCCTCAATCCGCCAGACCCCCTCGACGTCGTAGTCGATGGTCGTCCAGCTGCCCTGCGCGACGACCTCGGCCGCGTGACTGCCCATGGTGACCAGCGCCAGCAGGGCGGCAAGAATCAGTTTGTGCATCTGTTTCGCTCCCGGGTACCCGCGGCACCACTCGGTTTTAACGGTCTTGCGAGTAGACCGGCGCCGGGCGCATTCGATCGCCCACTCGGGGCGATGTGATGAAATCGTGAGATCCGGGGGTGACGACGCTGCGGTCCAGGGAGGGGCGGTGCGGGCAGATCAGTTCCGGGAGCGCGGAGCGGGCTCGTCGGGATCCCGCTGGGCCGTGGCCCCGCAGAGGTCATGGGTGTACTGCGGGTAGGGGTTGTAGCGATCGAACGGCGGCTCCCAGCCGAGATGCTCCTTTTCCCATCCCGCGAGCGGCATGACGAAGGGCAGGTGGCCGTTGGGCCGGTACCAGGAGTCGATCGACCAGGGTTTGCCGTCGGTCTCGTCCCGCAGTACCGCGGTCCAGTGCACGGTGTTGACGTCGAACCGGTTGCGAATCTGGGGGGCGGCGATCGACCAGCCGTCGATCTCGCCCATTTCCATCAGCACCTGGAGGTAGGTCCGGGTGTTGGTCGAGTTGTCGACGCAGTCGGTTCTGCCGGCGAGGCCGCGGTCCTTCTCGTTCTCGCCCTCGTCGTTGGCCAGCACCGGCAGGTGCTTCTCGGCCAGCGTCTCCATCTGCCAGATGCCGATACGCACGCGCTGCAGCCGCTCGTGCATGGAGTCGCTCCGGCACATCGCCATCTGCTGCCTGACGCCGGCCATCTCGCGCGCCGAGAAATAGACGGTCTTGCGCGTCGCACACGACCAGTTGTAGCAGAGCTGCAGCACCACCGAACCGTCATCGTTGAGGTAGTAGACGGGTGGCTGCGGCTCGGTGACGGACGCCGACCCACGCTCGAAGGGCGAGGTTGAGACGGCGAGGGCATGGCCAGGCAGCCAGGCCAGAAGCATGAGGGTCGCAGCGATCAGGGAAGGTCGGCGCATGGTCTGGTCTGCGACACGTAGGCATCGCGCTTTTCGATCTCGAGTGCTGCGGAGGATAGCATTCGCCGACCTTTTCGCTAAGCCATGTCCTTCTGATTTATGAGTATTACCGGTGTGAGCTCCCTGGGTCGCCGCTCACCCTGAAGCTGGTGCGGCGCGCTTGAGGACCGCGACGGCATCCGCCGCCAGTGCTCGCGTCAGGGTGCCGCTGTCGCCCTCGCGCGCGAGGGCCGCGGCCTGCCCCGCCCACAGCGACGAGAAATCGGCCTTGCCCTCCGCTTCGGCCCGCGCCTTCAACGGTGCCAGCGCGGCACCGGCGGTCGGGAAGGGCGGGGCGTCGGATGAGAGCGGCCCGAGCTCGCGCATCACGCGATTGACGATGCCGCGTGCCGGCCGCCCCGAGAACAGGTTGGTCAGCGCGGTGGCGTCGTCGGTCATCGCCTCGAGAGCCGCCCGGTGCAGGTCGCTGATCAGGGACTCTGCGGTGCGCAGGTAGGCGCTGCCGAGCTGGGCGCCACTCGCGCCGAGCGCGAACGCCGCGGCGATGCCGCGTCCGTCGCCTATGCCCCCGGCCGCGATCAC
>CBDTVS010000332.1:0-2682 GCA_965364245.1 uncultured Gammaproteobacteria bacterium
GAGACGCTTGGCGTAGTGGGCCAGGCCGTGCATGATGTGGGTGATGGGCAGCTCACGCGGGCAGCGTACGATGCAGTTGTAGCAGGAGGTGCACATCCACATGGAGTTGGAACCCAGCACGTCCTCCCGTTTACCGGCGCGGATCATCATGAAGATTTCCTGGGGCGGGTGATCCCAGAATTTGCCCAGCGGGCAGGAGCCGGCGCACACGCCGCACTGCATGCACATCTTCACCCATTCGCCTTCCTCGACGTTCGCTTCAACCTCCGACAGGAAGCTGTTGCGATACTTTTCGATCATTGCATTGTTCATATCGCTCATGACGAACCTCGCTTAGAACTTGAAGGGGCTCATGCCCACTCTCTCGACGACCTCTTCCATCTCCTTGATCAGCGCAGGGGCGCGCTCGATATCGGTGATGGCGACCTCATGAACCACGACGCGCTCGGGCTCGAGGTTCAGCGTCGACAGGGTGTCGCCGACCTTGGCCATGCGCTCGGCGGCCATGGTCGAGCCGCGCACGAAGTGACACTGGTAGTCCTCGCCACGCTGGCAGCCCATCATGATGATGCCGTCGTAGCCGCTGTTCATGGCGTCGGTAACCCACGACAAAGAGACCGAACCGAGACAGCGCACCGGGATGACACGGGCCCAGGGGCTGATCTCCTGGCCGCTCATCGCCGCCTGGTCGAGCGCCGGGTAGGCGTCGTTCTCACAGGCCATGACCAGGATGCGCGGCTTTTCGTCGAACTCGTCGGGGATGTCGACGTTCTTGATCTGCTGCCCGACCGAGTCGATCGAGTAGTTCTCGAACGAGATGACACGCACCGGGCAGGCACCCATGCAGGTACCGCAGCGACGGCAGCGTGACTCGTTGAACATCGGGTAGCGCTCTTCGTCCTCGTTGATCGCACCGAACGGGCACTCTACGGTGCAGCGTTTGCATTGGGTGCAGCCTTCCTTGCGGAACGACGGGTACGACAGGTCGCCGACACGCGGGTGTGCGGCCGAACCCTGGCCGGCGTTGACCGCGGCCTGGATGGCCTTCATCGCCGCGCCCGTGGCGTCGTCCTGGGCCTGCTTGATGTCCATCGGACGCCGTACCGGGCCGCAGGCGTAGATGCCGCTGCGCCGGGTCTCGTACGGGAAGCAGATGAAGTGCGAGTCGGTGAAGCCGTTGCTCAGGTGCGGCAGGTCGGTGCCCTGGCGATAGTCGAGGTTGAGGATCGACTCGATCGACACCGATGCGGCCGCGACCTTTTCCTCGATCTCTGCCTGCTTGTTGTCGCGTTCTTCGACCGGCAGCTTTTCCAACTCGACGGTGACCGCGTACGGGTCGGGGCCGGAGTTCGGCACCATGCCGAGGTCGAGCACGACCAGGTCGGCCTCGAGGTCGACGTCCTCGTCGAGGATCAGGTCCTTGAAGCTGACCTTTGCGCCGTTGCCGGAACTGGTCACCTCGTTCACCTGGCCCTTGGAGAAGATCACCATCTGCTGTTGGCCGGAGCGGTAGAAGTCCTCGCCCGCGGCACCCGGGGTGCGCAGGTTGTCGAACAGCACCGTGGTGTCGCAGTCGGCGCCGTTCTGCGCCTTGAAGTACATCGCCTGCTTGATCGCGATCATGTCGCCGATGCCCGAGTGATACGGCAGGTGGCCCTCCTCTTTCGAGGCCTGGCCGGCATTCTGGACGAACACCACCGACTTGACCTCCTTGCCATCCGACGGGCGCTTGATCGGGCCGTCACCGGCGGCCATGGCCAGGGCCTCGAGTTCGACATTGCTGACCACGTCGGCGTTGCCGGAACCGAGGGACGGGATCGCTGACGGATCGAATTCCTTCCAGCCAGAGGCCTGGACGATGGCGCCGAAGTTCTCGGTCGTGGTCGAGCCGGACTCGGTCGTGATGTCGGCCGAGAAGCGGCCCGGTGCGCCCGAGGTCTTGGTGACCGTGCTGTTCAGGTGCACCGTGATCAGGTCATCGCCCTCGACCGCGGCGATCATGTCGGCGATGTCGTTGTCCTGCGGCATCGGCAGGTCGACATTGGTACCGTTCTCGACGCCCTCGGCCGCCGCGCGACCCGGGATGCGCTTGTGCCACTTGGCCGCCCAGCCACCGAGTTCGCCGGTCTTCTCGACCAGGTGCACCGGGAAGCCGGCCGCGGCGGTCTCCAGCGCCGCGGTCATGCCGGTCACGCCGCCACCGACGACCAGGATGTTCTTGTTCAGTTCCTGCTCGCCCGACGGGGTCGGCTTGGTCATGAACTTGACCTCGGCGCAGGCCATGCGGATGTAGTCGTCCGCCATCTCCTGCGTGGTCTCCTGGTGCTCGTCGCTGTCCGGGCGCGACCAGATCACGCCCTCGCGCAGGTTGGCGCGCGACATCGCGACATCGGTGAAGTTGAACGCCTCGACCTTGGCGCGGCGCGAGCAGGCCGCGATCATGATGTGGGTGGCGCCATCGCCGTCGATCGCGTCGCGGATAAGCTGCACGCCCTCCTGGCTGCACAGCATCTCGTGCTGCGCGCAGGACTGCATCTTGCCGTCACGGGTCGCGGTCATCTCCAGTTGGCCGGCATCCAGGCGCTCGCCGATGCCGCAGCCGGTGCAGACAAAGCCTGCGAATTTTTTATCGTCTGCCATGATTTAGGCCTCCGCTCCTGCAACACGATTCACCACCTGAAT
>CBDTVS010000333.1:0-2670 GCA_965364245.1 uncultured Gammaproteobacteria bacterium
GACCGAGCGCGTCCATCAGCGGGTCGGTGAGCCAGGCCGGCTTGTTGGTCACCACGCCCCACGGCACGCCGCGCGACTCGGCGGTGGCCAGCAGCGCCTCCATGCCGTCGAACAGGCGCGTCTGTTCGGCGATCGCATTGCGGTAGATGTCGAGGAAGCGCAGGTGCAGCGGTGCGAACTCCGGGTCGCCGTCACCGAGATCCAGCCCGAGCCGGATCAGTGCCCGGGCCCCGTGCGAGACGTGCGGACGGATCGCCTCGTAGGGCAGCGGCGGGCGATCGAGCTCGGCGAGCAGAACGTTAAGTGCACCGGCGAGATCCGGTGCGGTGTCTGCCAGGGTGCCGTCGAGGTCGAACAGCAGCGCGCGGCAGCGCGGTCCGCCCACGTCACTCACCGCGCTGGAACAGGGCGATGTAGTTGAGGTCGGTCGGCGGCGCGATGCGGAAGCTGCGCGCCAGCGGGTTGAAGCGCATGCCGCTGACGTCGCGCGCCTCGAGTCCGGCGACCCGTGCCCAGCGCGCCATCTCGGACGGCTTGATGAAGCGCGCGTACTGGTGGGTGCCGCGCGGCAGCATGTTCACGACGTACTCGGCGCCGACGATCGCGAACAGCCACGCCTGCGGTTGATGGTCGAGAAGCAGGCCCAGCCGCCGGGTTTGAGCAGCCGCGCGCAGGCGCGGATGGTCGAGTCGGGCTCGGGAACGTGCTCGAGCAGTTCCAGGCAGGTCACCAGGTCGTAGCTGCCGGCCTCGTCGGCGACCAGCTCTTCGGCCGAGGCCTGGCGGTAGTCGACCTCGACGCCCGACTCGTGCTGGTGCAGGCGCGCGACGGTCAGCGGTGCCTCGCCCTTGTCGATCGCGGTGACCGTCGCACCGCGCTGCGCCATCGCCTCGGAGAGCAGGCCGCCACCGCAGCCGACGTCGAGCACCCGCTTGCCAGCCAGACCGACGCGCTCATCGAGGTAGTCGAGCCGGCAGGGGTTCATGCGGTGCAGCGGCCAGAACTCGCTCTCCGGGTCCCACCAGCGCGAGGCGAGGGCCTCGAACTTGGCGACTTCGGCCTGGTCGACGTTGCTTGCGGATGCGTTCATGGGTCGGGTCGTGCAAACGGGGCCGGAATTATAGACCGGGCCCGGCGGGGCATGTTCAGCGGGCGTCGTCCGCCTCGGCGTCGCTCGCGGCGATGCGCGTTCCCCAGCGGCGTGCCGCGGCGAGGATCTCGTCCTCGTCGAGCGTGGTCAGGCGCCGTTCGCGCAGCAGGTGCCTGCCGGCCACCCAGACGTCGCTGACCCGTCCGCGGTCGAGGGCGTAGACGATCGCCGAGAGCGGGTGGTAGAGCGGCTCGGTGGAGATGCCGGTCAGCCGCACCGCGACCAGGTCGGCCGCCTTGCCCGGCAGCAGCGAGCCGATCTGGTCGTCCCAGCCGAGTGCGCGCGCACCGTCCAGGGTCGCCATCTCGAGCGCACGCGCCACCGGCAGCGCGCTGGCGTCGCCGGCCACGGCCTTGGCGAGCAGCGCCGCGCTGCGCATCTCGCCGAACAGGTCGGGGTCGTTGTTGCTCGCAGCGCCGTCGCTGCCGAGCGCGACCGTGACCCCGGCCGCCTGCAGTTTCGCCACCGGGCAGAAGCCGCTGGCGAGCTTCATGTTCGACTCGGGGCAGTGCACCACGCGCACGCCGGCCTCGGCCACGCGGAGCACGTCGTCGTCGTCGAGCTGGGTCATGTGCACCGCGAGCAGCGACGGCGAGAGCAGGCCGAGCCGTGCGAGGCGCTCCAGCGGACGTTCGCCGTGTGCCGCGAGCGCCTGCGCGACCTCGTCGGCGGTCTCGTGCACGTGCATGTGGATCGGGATCTCGAGCTCGTCGGCCAGCACCCTGATGCGCTCCAGCGGTCCGTCGGAGACGGTGTAGGGGGCGTGTGGCGCGAACGCGGTGCGCACCAGTGCGTCGTGGCGGAACTCGTCGTGCACCGCGAGCCCCTTGTCGAGGTACTCGTCGGCATCGCGCGCCCAGACGGTCGGGAAGTCGATGGCGATCAGGCCCACCATCGAGCGGATGCCGGCGGCCGATGCGGCCCGGGCCGTCACGTCCGGGAAGAAGTACATGTCATTGAAACAGGTGGTGCCGCTGCGCAGCATCTCGGCCACGGCGTGGCGGGTGCCGTCACGCACGAACTCCTCGCTGACCCAGCGCCCCTCGGCCGGCCAGATGTGCTCCTGCAGCCAGGTCATCAGCGGCAGGTCGTCGGCCAGCCCGCGCAGCAGCGTCATCGCCGCATGGGTGTGGGCGTTGACCAGGCCCGGGAGGAGGGCATGGTCGCCGAGCTCGACGCGCACATGGGGATCGAAGCGGGCCTCGGCCTGGTCACGCGGCAGCAGCGCGACGATGCGCCCGTCGGCGACGGCGACGGCGTGATCCTCGAGCACCACGTCACGCGGTTCGACCGGCACGACCCAGCGCGCGCAGAGGAGGGAGTCGATCGCTTCCATCAGGGGACGGTTCCTGGCCGCAGCGTACCGATTGTTGCATGGGCCCAACGGGGCCACCACCCCGCGAAACGCCCTACCAGGGTATGGAGATTCCGACCATCGGCGTATCCATATCGTCGCTCGGTGGCTGCACCCAGAAACTGGCCTCGCGCGCCTCGTAGCCTGCGCCGTCCGGGTCACGGTC
>CBDTVS010000334.1:0-2660 GCA_965364245.1 uncultured Gammaproteobacteria bacterium
GCGGCGCGCCGAGCCGGTCGAGGGTCGTGGCGCGCGCCACGACCAGGCGCGTGGCGATCCGCGCCCAGAGCCAGGCCCGCGACGCCGGGTCGAGCCCTGCCGGCTCCGGCACCAGGCTCGCCGGCGAGGCGCCTGCCTCGGCCACGTCGAGCAGCGCGGCGATCGGCTCGGGCGGCACCAGCCCGGCCTGCTCCAGCGCCCACTCGGCAAGCGCCAGCGCGACGCGCCACGACGGCGGAGGACCCGCGCCGAGACCCAGCAGCGCACGCGCCGCGTCGAGATCGCGCGGCGCCGCCTCGGCGAGCACCCAGGCGACCACGCTGTCGGCCAGGCGGTGGTCCGGGGCCAGGGCGAGCAGCCGCCGGGCGAGGTTCTGGCGGATCGCCGCGTCGCGTACGCCGAACGCCTCCTCGGCGAGGTTGCCGGCGACCCAGGCGCGCTGGTCCGGGGTCGCCGCAAGGCCGGCCATCCGCTCGAGCAGCGGCAGCCGCGCCTCGCGGTCCCAGAGTGCGAGGTGCCCGAGAAATGCAGCCTGCAGGTGGGCGAAGTTGTCCGGATCGCGTATGAGCAGGGTGTCGATCTCGCGCGTCACCCGCTCGGAGGCGGCGCGGCGATCGTCCGCAGCCTCGAGCTCGACC
Organism: uncultured Gammaproteobacteria bacterium; assembly: GCA_965364245.1. Lineage (GTDB taxonomy): Bacteria > Pseudomonadota > Gammaproteobacteria > QNFN01 > QNFN01 > QNFN01. The sequence continues at coordinate 639 of CBDTVS010000334.1, forward strand.
TCCCAGCAAGCGGGACGCCAGCCCGGGGCGTCGGGCGCGACCTCGGCCAGGCGCTCGCACGCGGCACCCGCCCGCGGGTATGCCTCGGCCGCAAACGCGGCACGTACGCGCCAGCTGAGCAGCGTGGCCAACCCGGCCGGATCGGCCGGTTCCGGAACGGCGTCGAGGCGCGCCAGCGCTGAGCGCGGGCGCCGCTCCTGCAGCAGCAGCGCGGCCTCGCCGAGTGCGGCCTCGAGCGAACCCGTCGGGGGTGGCGGAAGCGTTGCGCAGGCCGCCGCGAAGAGACTGAAAAAAAAGGGGACAAGCGTACGTACGCCGCGTGCGGGGGCGCTGTATAATCGCGGCCCCCCGCTCCCCGGTACTCCCTGCATGTTGGACCATCTGCGCAACGTCGCCATCATAGCCCACGTCGATCACGGCAAGACGACGCTGGTCGACAAGCTCCTGCAGCAGTCGGGCATCCTCGGCGAGCGCAGCGCAGCGCCCGACCGGGCGATGGACAGCAACGACCTCGAGCGCGAGCGCGGCATCACGATCCTGTCGAAGAACACCGCGCTGAGCTGGCACGACTACCGCATCAACATCGTCGACACGCCGGGCCACGCCGACTTCGGCGGCGAGGTCGAGCGCGTGCTGTCGATGGTCGACTCGGTGCTGCTGCTGGTCGACGCCGTCGACGGGCCGATGCCGCAGACCCGCTTCGTCACCCAGAAGGCGTTCGCGTTGGGGCTCAGGCCGATCGTGGTGATCAACAAGGTCGATCGCCCCGGCGCACGACCGCACTGGGTGCTCGACCGCACCTTCGAGCTGTTCGACCGTCTCGGCGCGACCGACGAGCAGCTCGACTTCCCGGTGGTCTACACCTCGGCGCTCAACGGCACCGCATCGCTCAGCGCCGAGACCCAGGACGCCGACATGACGGCGCTGTTCCAGGCCGTGGTCGACCACGTCCCGCCGCCCCCGGTCGATCCCGAGGGGCCGTTCCGCATGCAGATCTCGACGCTCGACTACTCGAGCTACGTCGGCGTGATCGGCATCGGCCGCATCGCGCGCGGCACCGCGCACCGCAACATGCCGGTGACCGTGGTCACCGCCAAGGGCGAGCGCCGCTCGGGTCGCGTGCTGCAGATCCTCGGCTTCCACGGCCTCGAGCGGCGCGAGGTCGAAGAGGCCTCGGCCGGCGACATCGTCGCGGTGACCGGTCTCGAGACCCTCGACATCTCCGACACGCTGTGCAACCCGGCCGCCCCCGAGGCGCTGCCGCCGCTGACCGTCGACGAACCGACGGTGTCGATGACCTTCCAGGTCAACACCTCGCCGCTGGCCGGCAAGGACGGCAAGTACCTGACCTCGAGACAGATCCGCGAGCGGCTGCTGCGCGAGCTCAAGCACAATGTCGCACTGCACGTCGCCCCGACCGACGACCCGGACAAGTTCCGCGTCTCCGGCCGCGGCGAGCTGCACCTGTCGATCCTGATCGAGAACATGCGCCGCGAGGGCTACGAGCTGGCGGTGTCACGCCCCGAGGTGATCGTGCGCACCATCGACGAGCAGCGCTGCGAGCCGTTCGAGCTGCTGACCGTCGACGTCGAGGAGGAGCACCAGGGCGGCATCATGGAGGCGCTCGGCGCGCGCCGCGCCGAGCTGCTCGACATGCAGCCCGACGGCCAGGGCCGGGTGCGGCTCGACTACCAGATCCCGGCGCGCGGCCTGATCGGCTTCCAGACCGAGTTCCTGACCCTGACCCGCGGCACCGGCCTGCTGCACCACGTCTTCGACCACTACGGCCCGACCCCGGCCGAGGCAATCGCCGGGCGCCGCAACGGCGTGCTGGTCTCGAACGGCTCGGGCAAGAGCCTCGGCTTCGCGCTGTTCAACCTGCAGGAGCGCGGGCGGCTGTTCATCGGTCCCGGCGAGGAGTGCTACGAGGGCATGGTGGTCGGCATCCACTCGCGCGACAACGACCTGGTCGTCAACCCGATGAAGGCCAAGCAGCTGACCAACATCCGCGCCTCGGGCAGC
>CBDTVS010000335.1:0-2635 GCA_965364245.1 uncultured Gammaproteobacteria bacterium
GCGATCAACCGCGACTACCCGGTGATGTTCGCGACGCTCTACTTCTTCACCCTGCTCGGGCTGCTGCTGAACCTGGTCGGCGACCTGATGTACGTGCTGATCGACCCGCGCATCGACTTCGAGCGCCGCGATGTGTGACGCCCCGCGCGCACGCGGCACACGCCGATGACCCTGTCGCCGCTCAACCGCAGACGGCTCGCGAACTTCCGCGCCAACCGCCGCGGCTGGTGGTCGCTGTGGATTTTCGCGGTGCTGTTCGTGGTCACGCTGTTCGCCGAGTTCGTCGCCAACGACAAGCCGATCCTGGTCTACTACGACGGCGGCTTTTACGCGCCGATCTTCCAGGCTTACCCGGAAACCGAGTTCGGCGGCGAATTTCCGACCGAGGCCGACTACCGCGACCCCTACGTCGCCGCACTGATCGACGACAGGGGCTGGATGGTCTGGCCGCTGGTGCGCTACGACCATCAAACCGTGTCCTGGGATCTCGCGGTGCCGGCGCCGTCGCCGCCCGACGACCTGCACTGGCTCGGCACCGACGACCAGGCGCGCGACGTGGTCGCGCGGCTGGTCTACGGCTTTCGCATCTCGGTGCTGTTCGGCTTTACGCTGACCATCGTCAGCGCGCTCATCGGCGTCGCCGCCGGCGCCGCGCAGGGTTACTTCGGCGGCTGGCTGGATCTGCTGTTCCAGCGCTTCATCGAGGTCTGGGCGGGGCTGCCGATCCTCTACATCCTGATCATCCTCGCCAGCATCGTCGAGCCCAACTTCTGGTGGCTGCTCGGCGTGCTGCTGCTGTTCTCGTGGATGGGCTTCGTCGGCGTGGTGCGCGCCGAGTTCCTGCGCGCGCGCAACTTCGAGTACGTGCGCGCGGCGCGCGCGCTCGGCGTGTCCGACCGCGTGATCATGTTCAAACATGTTTTACCCAACGCGATGGTGGCGACGCTGACCTTCATGCCGTTCACGCTGGCGGGCTCGGTCACGGTGCTGACGTCGCTGGATTTTCTCGGCATCGGCCTGCCGCCGGGCTCGGCCTCGCTCGGCGAGCTGCTGGCGCAGGGCAAGGCCAACCTGCAGGCGCCGTGGCTGGGGCTCACCGGCTTTTTCGTCATCGGCGCGATGCTGAGCCTGCTGATTTTCATCGGCGAAGCGGTGCGCGATGCCTTCGATCCCAGGAAGACGATCGGATGAGCGGGAAGCTTTTACATATCGAGGACCTGTCGGTGCACTTCGATACGCCGTCGGGCGAGGTGGTCGCGGTCGACCACGTGTCGCTCGACATCGACCAGGGCGAAACCGTCGCGCTGGTCGGCGAGAGCGGCTCGGGCAAGTCGGTGACCGCGCTGTCGGTGATGCAGCTGCTGCCCTACCCGCGCGCGCGCCACCCGAACGGCAGCATCCGTTTCAACGGCGAGGAAATGATCGGCGCGAAACCGGCCGACCTGATGCGCCTCCGCGGCGACCAGGTCGGCATGATCTTCCAGGAGCCGATGACGTCGCTGAACCCGCTGCACACGGTGCACAAGCAGATCCGCGAGACGCTGATCCTGCACAAGGGCATGAACGACGCCGCGGCGCGCAGGCGCACGCTCGAGCTGCTCGACCTGGTGCACATCCGCGAGCCGGAGAAGCGCCTCGACAGCTACCCGCACCAGCTTTCCGGCGGCCAGCGCCAGCGGGTCATGATCGCGATGGCACTGGCCAACGAGCCCGACCTGCTGATCGCCGACGAGCCGACCACCGCGGTCGACGTGACCACGCAGGCGCAGATCCTGCAGCTGCTCGAGGAATTGCAGAACGAGATGGGCATGGCGGTGCTCTTGATCACGCACGACCTCGGCATCGTCGACAAGGTCAGCGACCGCGTCTACGTGATGCAGCAGGGGCGCATCGTCGAGCACGGCCCGACGCGGACGGTCTACGACAGCCCACGCGAGGCCTACACGGTCGACCTGCTGTCGGCCGAGCCGGCGGAAAAGCCGCCGGTGGATCTGTCCGCCAGCCCGACCGTGCTCGAGGCCGAGCACATCCGCGTCTGGTTCCCGGTGAAGAAGGGCATCCTGCGCCGCACCGTCGATCACATCAAGGCGGCCGACGACATCAGCTTCAGCCTGCACGCCGGCGAGACCGTCGGCGTGGTCGGCGAGAGCGGCTCGGGCAAGACCACGCTCGCGCTCGGGCTGCTACGGCTGGAAAAGGCGCAGGGGCGGATCGACTTCGACGGCACCGAGATCCAGGACCTGCGCGGCGAGGACCTGAAGCCGATCCGGCGGCAGATGCAGGTCGTGTTCCAGGATCCGTACGGCTCGCTGAGCCCGCGGCTGTCGATCCACCAGATCGTCGAGGAGGGGCTGGTCGCGCACGGCATCGGCGACGAGCAATCGCGCGACGAAATGGTCGTCGCCGCGCTGGACGAGGTCGGCATCGACCCGGCCAGCCGCTTTCGCTACCCGCACGAATTCTCCGGCGGCCAGCGCCAGCGCATCGCGATCGCGCGCGCGATGATCATGAAGCCGAAACTGGTGCTGCTCGACGAACCCACCTCGGCGCTGGACCGCTCGGTGCAGGTGCAGATCGTCGACCTGCTGCTGAAACTGCAGGCCGAGCACGACCTGGCGTACCTGTTCATCAGCCA
>CBDTVS010000336.1:0-2615 GCA_965364245.1 uncultured Gammaproteobacteria bacterium
CGCCGCCTGCGAGACCGAGGAAGACCCGCACAGCCCGCAGACCCACGGTATGCATCCCCTGCTCTGGAGCGGCGCCGAGCTCTACCGCCAGGCGGCGGAGGACGACGCAATGCTCGAGCGCTACGGTCGCGGCACCCCCGACGACTGGCTCGAGCGGCACGTCTACGGAGTCCACCCGAACTGGGGCGTCGGCACCATGCTGGTGATCGACGTGCTGCTGTTTGGCCCGATCGGCCTGACGGTGTGGGCGGTGCAGATGCTGTGGATCCCGTTCTGGGCCGCCGGCGTCATCAACGGCCTCGGCCACTGGTGGGGCTACCGCAACTTCGAGACCGACGACGCGGCGACCAACATCTCGCCATGGGCGATCCTGATTGGCGGTGAGGAGCTGCACAACAACCACCATGCCGCGCCCGGTTCGGCGCGCCTCTCCGCGCGCTGGTTCGAGTTCGACATCGGCTGGGCCTACATCCGCTCGCTGCAGGCCGTCGGCCTGGCGAAGGTGCGCAACGACGCCTTCACCGAGGTCAAGGCGCCGGTCGGCAACCTGCCCGCCGCCGCGGCCATCGACAAGCGTTTCATCCGCGACGTGGTGCTGCCGATCCTGCGCGAGGAAGGGCGCGGCATCGACCGTGCCGGCCGCCGCCTGCAGCGCAAGGCCCGCTGGCTGCTGCTGCGCCAGCGCTCGCGTCTCGACGCTTGGCAACAGTCCCAGCTCGAGCAGCTGCTCGCCAGCAGCGAGCGGCTGCGCACCGCCTACGAATCGCGCCAGCGACTCGCCGACATCTGGCGCCGCGCCGCCGGCGACCTCGACACCGTGCGCCGCGATTTCCGCGACTGGTGCCAGCGCGCCGAGCAGAGTGGCGTCACGCGGCTGAGCGAGTTCGCCGCCTCGCTACGCCTGCAGGTGATGCCGGCGACCGCGAGCTGACAGCACGTACCGGAGGATAAGGACGCGGTCTCCGGGCCGCCCTTCACGACGGTCCGGTTCGCGCCCTGGGCGACGCTCCTACACGGGCGAATCTCCCCCCCATGCTCGCGAACCCCGCAGCTTCGCGCTGGTCGAACGTGGCGTGTAGACTGATCTGATCGATCCCGAGCCGGAGAACCGCCATGACCGCTGCCCAGGCCGCAACCCAGGACGCCCCACTGCTGCTGCGCGAGGATCGCGACGGCATCGCGACGCTGACGCTGAATCGTCCGGACAAGTTCAACGCCCTCTCCCATGCCCTGCTCGATGCGCTGCAGACCGAGCTCAGCGCCATCGAGACCGACGCCTCGACACGCGTCGTGGTGCTGGCCGCCAACGGCCGAGCGTTCTGCACCGGCCACGATCTCAAGGAGATGCGCGCCGACAGCTCGGAAGAGACCATGCGCGCGCTGTTCGATAAGTGCGGGCGCATGATGCAGACCCTGACGCGGATTCCGCAGCCGGTCATCGCCAAGGTGCACAGCATCGCCACCGCCGCCGGCTGCCAGCTGGTCGCGACCTGCGACCTCGCGATCGCCGCCGACGGGGCGAAGTTCGCCACCTCGGGCATCAACCTCGGCCTGTTCTGCTCGACGCCGATGGTCGCGCTGACCCGCAACGTGCCGCGCAAGGTGGCGATGGAGATGCTGGTCACCGGCGACTTCATCGACGCCGAGGCCGCGGCGCGTTACGGCCTGGTCAACCGCGCCGTGCCGCCGGAGGAGCTCGACGAGGCCGTCGACGCGCTGGCGACCAAGATCGCCGGCCAGAGCCCGGCGTCGATCGCGCTCGGCAAGCAGCTCTTCTACCGCCAGGTCGAGGCCGCCACCGCGGCCGCGTACGAGATGGCCAGCGGCACCATGGCCTGCAACATGACCACCGAGGACGCGCGCGACGGCATCGACGCCTTCATCGCCAAGCAGCCGCGCCCGGAGTGGAAGGGCCGCTGACGCCAGCCGAACCGGCATGGACGCCCTGCTCGCCTACGAGGCGTGGCTGCGCCTCGGCGCCTTCGTCGCGATCTTTGCCGCGATGGCTGCCTGGGAGGTGCGTGCGCCGCGCCGCGATCCCGATCAACCGCGCCGCGCGCGCTGGCCGACCAACCTCGGGCTGTTGGTGGTCGACGCGCTGTTGGTTCGCCTGCTGATCCCGACCGCCGCGGTCGGCGTCGCGCTGCTCGGCGAGGCACGCGGTTGGGGCCTGCTCAACAACCTCGACCTCCCCTACTGGCTCGCCTTCCTGCTCGCGCTGGTGGTGCTCGACCTGGCGATCTACCTGCAGCACGTGATGTTCCACGCGGTGCCCGCGTTCTGGCGGCTGCATCGCGTGCACCACAGCGACATGACCTTCGACCTGACCACCGCGGTGCGCTTCCATCCGATCGAGATCCTGCTGTCGATGGGCATCAAGATCGGCCTGGTCGCCGCGCTCGGTGCGCCCGCGCTGGCGGTGGTCGTGTTCGAGGTGCTGCTCAACGGCATGGCGATGTTCAACCACGGCAACGTCTACCTCCCGTGGGAATGGGACCGCCGCCTGCGCCGCGTCGTCGTCACCCCCGACATGCACCGCGTCCACCACTCGGTCCACGCGCGCGAGACCAACAGCAACTTCGGCTTCAACCTGTCGGTCTGGGATCGCCTGTTCG
>CBDTVS010000337.1:0-2579 GCA_965364245.1 uncultured Gammaproteobacteria bacterium
ATGACCCGCCTGTTCCGCGCCCGCAAGAAGCTCCGCGAGATGCTCGGCGAGCGCGAGGAATGAGTGACGAGGTGAGACCATGAACTGCCAGGAATTCGAACAGCGGGCCTGGGCCGAGCCGAACTGCGACGAGCCCGAGTTCGTCAGGCACATGAACGAGTGCCCCGACTGCGGCCCCGCCGCGGCCGAGCTGCGCGCCTTCGACGGCGAGATCGGCGCCACGCTGCGCGTCGACTGCCCGGAAGGTCTGGCCGCACGCATCCGTGCACGCCAGGCGCTCCAGGACGCTGACGAAGCCGCCCCCGAGTCGGGCCTGGTCACGCGGCTGCGTGACTGGCTGTTCGGCAACCCGGGCTGGGTCGGCGCCTACGCCGCGGCCGCGACGGTGCTGCTGGTGGTCGGTGTGCTGCGCGGCGGGATCGAAGGCGCCACGCCCGAGCTGATGCCGCTCGACCAGCTGGTCGCCGAGCACACCCTCGAGGAGCAGTTCGCGATGAAGGTCGACATGCCGGTGCCACGCGGCGACATCGAGGCGATGTTCGGCCAGTTCGGCGCACGCCTGGTCGCCGACCTCGACGGCGTCACGTTCGCCAACGGCTGCGTCATGGAGAACGGCGTCAAGGGCGTCCACCTGGTGGTCGACACGCCGCAGGGCAAGGTCACCGTGCTGGTGATCCCGCATCGCACGGTGGACGGCACCCGCACGCTGCGTTTCGCCGACTACCAGGGCCGCATGAGCCCGTACGGCAAGGGCACCCTCGCGGTCGTGGGTGGCGACAGCCGCGCGCTGGAGCCGGTCGAGCAGCGCTTCCGCCAGGCCGTGCAGTGGCTTTGAACCGGCCCCATCCCGTCACTGGGCTATAACTGACCCCACCCTCTCCGTCGCGGCCCCCGAGCCGGGTACCGCGGCGGAGGCGTTGTCCTGCGGCCCATGTCCGCACCGCGCCCGGAGACCCGCAACGTGCAAAAGATCTTCCGCTCCCGACTGACCCTGCTGGTCGTGCTCGCCGTGCTGGTCGGGCTGTTCTTCCTGTTCGACCTCGACCGCTTCCTGACCCTGGAGTACGCCAAGTCGCAGCGCGAGGTGCTGCTCGACGCCTACGCCGCGAACCGCGGCATGACGATCGCCATCTACATGGCGATCTACATCGCGGTCACCGCGCTGTCGCTGCCCGGTGCGGCGATCATGACCCTGGTCGGCGGCGCGGTGTTCGGCCTCGCGGTCGGCACCGTCGCGGTGTCGTTCGCCAGCACCATCGGCGCGACGCTGGCGTTTCTGGTCGCGCGCTTCCTGCTGCGCGACAGCGTCCAGCAGCGCTTCGGCGACAAGCTCCGGGCGATCAACGAGGGGGTCGAGAAGGACGGGCCGTTCTACCTGTTCACGCTGCGCCTGATCCCGGCGTTCCCGTTCTTCGTCATCAACCTGGTGATGGGGCTGACGCCGATCCGCACGCTGCAGTTCTTCCTGGTCAGCCAGGTCGGCATGCTTCCCGGCACGCTGGTCTACGTCAACGCCGGCAGCCAGCTCGGCCAGCTCGACTCGCTGTCGGGGATCCTGTCGCCGGGACTGATCTTTTCGTTCGTGCTGCTCGGGCTGTTTCCGCTGCTGGCGCGCAAGGGGCTCGCCTTCTACAAGCGTCGCCAGGTGCTCAAGCGCTACCCGCCGCCGGCGCACACCGACTACAACCTGGTCGTGATCGGCGCCGGTTCGGGGGGGCTGGTCTCGGCCTACATCGCCGCCGCGGTCAAGGCGAAGGTGGCGCTGGTCGAGAAGCACAAGATGGGCGGCGACTGCCTCAACACCGGCTGCGTACCGAGCAAGGCGCTGATCCGCTCGGCGAAGATGGCCGCCTACGGCCGGCGCGCCGCCGACTACGGCCTGGAGTCGCGCGAGGTGGGGGTCGATTTCGCCGCGGTCATGGAGCGGGTGCAGCGGGTCATCGGCAAGGTCGAGCCGCACGACTCGGTCGAGCGTTACACCGGCCTCGGCGTCGAGGTGATCGAGGGCGAGGCGACCATCCGCTCACCCTACGAGGTCGAGGTCGACGGCCGCGTGCTGACCACGCGCAACATCGTCGTCGCGACCGGCGCGCGGCCGCTGGTCCCGGATCTGCCCGGGCTCGAGCAGGTCGAGGTCCTGACCTCGGACACGGTCTGGAGGCTGCGCGAGAACCCGGGCCGGCTGGTGGTGCTCGGCGGCGGGCCGATCGGCTGCGAACTCGCCCAGGCGTTCCATCGCCTCGGCGCGCGGGTCACCCAGGTGCAGCGCCGCCGGCTGATGCCACGCGAGGACGAGGAGGTCGCCGACCTGATCGAGAAGCGCTTCCGTGCCGAGGGCATCGAGGTGCTGACCGGTCACCACACGCGCCGCATCGAGGTCGTCGACGGCGACAAGGTGCTGGTCTGCGAGCACGACGGTGCCGAGGTCAGGGTGCCGTTCGACACGCTGCTGCTGGCGCTCGGCCGGCAGGCCAACGTGACCGGCTTCGGCCTCGAGGAGCTCGGCGTCGCGCTGACCCCGCGCGGCACCGTCGCAGCCGACCCGTTTCTGCGCACCAACTTCCCCAACATCTACGTGG
>CBDTVS010000338.1:0-2576 GCA_965364245.1 uncultured Gammaproteobacteria bacterium
GGCTGATCAGGATGCCGCCGGTCTCGGTCTGCCACCAGGTGTCGACGATCGGGCAGCGGTGGTCGCCGATCACGCGGTGGTACCACTCCCACGCCTCCGGGTTGATCGGCTCACCGACGCTGCCGAGCAGGCGCAGGCTCTTGCGCGAGGTCTTGGTGACGAAGTCATCGCCCTGGCCCATCAGTGCGCGGATCGCGGTCGGCGCGGTGTAGAAGATGTTGACCTGGTGCTTGTCGACCACCTCCCAGAAGCGCCCGGCATCCGGATAGGTCGGCACGCCCTCGAACATCAGCGTGGTCGCGCCGTTGGTCAGCGGGCCGTAGATGATGTAGCTGTGGCCGGTGACCCAGCCGACGTCGGCGGTGCACCAGTAGATGTCGCCGTCGTGGTAGTCGAACACGTACTTGTGGGTGATCGCCGCGTAGAGGTTGTAACCACCGGTGGTGTGCAGCACGCCCTTCGGCTTGCCGGTCGAGCCGGAGGTGTAGAGGATGAACAGCGGATCCTCGGCATCCATCTCCTCGGGCGGGCAGTCGGCGTCGGCAGAGGCCACCGCTTCGTGGTACCAGACGTCGCGGCCATCCTTCATCGGCACGTCGTTGCCGGTCACCCGGGCGACGAACACCGTGTGCACGTTCGGGCAGCTCTCGAGCGCCTTGTCGGCGTTGACCTTGAGCGGCACCGAGCGCCCACCGCGACGGCTCTCGTCGGTGGTGATCACGACCTGGCAGTCGGAATCGAGGATGCGGTCCTTGAGCGCGTCGGCCGAGAAGCCGCCGAACACGATCGAATGGACCGCGCCGATACGCGCGCAGGCGAGCATCGCCACGGCGACCTCGGGAACCATCGGCATGTAGATCGACACCCGGTCGCCCTTCTTGACGCCGCGCGCCTTGAGCGCGTTGGCGAACTTGCAGACGTCGGCGTGCAGTTCGCGGTAGGTGATCTTCTTGTCGACGTTGGGGTCGTCACCCTCCCAGATGATCGCCACCTGGTCGCCCCGCTCGGCGAGATGGCGGTCGAGGCAGTTGACGCTGACGTTGAGCTTGCCGCCCTCGAACCAGCGGATGTGGGCCTTGTTGTAGTCGTAGTCGAGGACGCGGTCCCAGGGTTTCGACCAGGTCAGGAACTTCTCCGCCTGCTCGGCCCAGAAGCCTTCCGGATCGTCGACCGAGCGCTGGTACATCTCCTCGTACTGCGCCTCGTTGATCAGTGCGTTGGCCGCGAAATCGGCGGGTACGTCGTAGACCTTGGACTCACTCATCTCGTCATTCTCCCTTCGGTTCGGACGGGCGTCCCGTGGCGTGGCCGGGACCGGTTCGGGTGTTGTCGCGTGGCCCGACCGGCGCGCGGCAGGGCCGGTACCTTACCACGCGGTGGGTGCACGCCTGGCGCTGCCCGGGGGCGGCGGGAACGCAACACGAATATTTATGGGTGCAAAAAAACATATTATGAGATAGGGCCCGCCTGGGCAAGTGGCCTCAGCGTTTCGGGCGCGGCAGATCGAAGCGCTGCCGCCGCTCCCACAGCGCCTTGCGACTGATGCCGAGGCGCTTGGCGAGCTCGGTCTCGGTCAGTTCGTCCTGGTGGGCGAGCACGAAGCTGCGGAAGTACGCCTCGAGCGACTGGTCGCCCTGTGCTTCCGGCATGGGCGGTTGGGCCGTGCCCGTTGGCGGCGGCCGGGTCGGGCCGAGGGCGAGCGCGCTGGCGCACAGCGGGCCTTCATCGCTGAGGATCACCGCGCGCTCGATGGCGTTCTCCATCTCGCGCACGTTGCCCGGCCACGGGTAGCCGCGAATTGCCTCGCGGGCGTCCTCGGCGAAGCTGAGGGTCTGGCGGTTCAGGCGCTTGCAGGTCTTGACCAGCAGGAAGTCGGCGAGCGCGTCGATATCGGGACCACGCTCGCGCACCGGCGGCAGCAGGATCTCCATGACCCGCAAGCGGAAGTAGAGGTCTTCGCGGAACTGCTGGGCGTCGACCAGCTGACGCAGATCGCGGTGGGTTGCGGCGACCAGGCGGATGTCCACCTGCCGGTCGTGGTCGGCACCGACACGACGGATCTCGCCCTGCTGCAGCACGCGCAGCAGGCGCGCCTGAGTCGGCGGTGAGAGTTCGCCGATCTCGTCGAGGAACAGCGTGCCGCCGTCGGCCATCTCGATGAGGCCCTGCCGCGCCTCGACCGCGCCGGTGAAGGCGCCCTTCGCGTGACCGAACAGCTCCGACTCGATCAGCCCCTCGGGGATCGCGGCGCAGTTGACGGTGATGATCGGTGCATCGCGCCGCAGGCTGTTCTCGTGCACCGCGCGTGCGGCGAGTTCCTTGCCGGTGCCGGACTCGCCGAGGATCAGCACGGTGGTGTCGGTCGGCGCGACGCGGCGGATGCGCTCGAACGCCTCGCGCATCGTCGGGCAGTCGCCGACCATGCCGGTGACCGGGTAGCTGCGTTCCAGATCCGATTTCAGCGCCTCTTTCTGTCGCTCGAGGCGGCTGCGTGCGAGGGTGCGCTCGACCAGCAGCAGCATCTCGTCGTGGTCGAACGGCTTGGCGATGTAGTCGACGGCGCCGAGCTTCATCGA
>CBDTVS010000339.1:0-2564 GCA_965364245.1 uncultured Gammaproteobacteria bacterium
CCCGCCTCGACCTGCGCCTGCACCAGCTCGTCGCGCAGCGCCAGCACGTGCTTCTCGGCCATCTCGTCGGCGAGCCGCACGGCGTCCTTCTGCACGTAGGTCGCGACCGCCTTGGCGTAGCGCTTCGAGGAGCGCTCGACGTAGGTCTCGACCAGCTTGTTGGTGCGCTCGGCGAGGTCGGCGTTCTGCTTCTGGACCTCGTCGACGCGGGCGCCCAGCCCGGCGAGGTCGTCGACGCGCTGCTCGAGTTCCGCGAGCTGCTGACCGAGCGCCTCGAGCTGTTCGCCCTCCTGTGCCACGGCCTGGCCGGCCCGGTCGACCGTCGCCTGCAGCGTGTCGACCCGGCCCATCGCCGCCTCGGAGAGCGCCTCGGCGCGCGCGCCACGCTCGCGGGCCTGGTCGTCACGACTGAACGCCTCGCGCGCCTGCTCGGAGAGGTCGTCGAGGCGTCCGGTCTCGACGTCGTGCTGGACGCGCATCTCGTTGCGCAGCATCTCGACCCGCGCATCGACCAGTTCGCCGAGGCGCGTCTCGAGCCGGTCGCCGAATGCGTCGTCGACCGCCTGACGCGCGATCCGCTCGACGACCTCCTCGGCCACCGCGGGCGGCGGCGCCGAACCCGGCTCAGGCTGCGCCTCGAGCGGTTGGGTCGCCAGTTCGACCTCGCGGCCGAGGACGTCGAGCAGCCCCTGCACGTACTCGTCTGTAGGCGGCTTGCTCAGCACGCTGTGGGCGCCGTGTGCCTTCGCCCGGGCGATGTACTCGTCGCCCTCCTTGGCGGTGAAGATCACGATCGGCACGCTGAGGAAGCGCGGGTCCGCCTTGATCTGCTGGGTCGCGTGCAGTCCGTCGATGCCCGGCATCACGTGGTCGATGAAGATCGCGTCGGGTACGTGGCCCGACAGGTACTCCAGCGCATCCTCGGCCGAGTTGGCGGTGGCGGTGACCACGCCGAGGCGCTGCAGGATCTTGGCGAGCATGAAGCGCGCCGTGCGCGAGTCGTCGACGACCAGTGCGGTATGAATCATGAGGAACCCGAAGACCAGCCGGAACCGAGGCTTGGCAAGTTAGGCAGTATCGACGGAAAAGAGTTCGCGCACCAGCGCGCGCACCGCGTCCTTCTCGATCTTGCCCATGGCGTTGCGCGGCAGCGCGTCGCGGAACACCACGTCGTGCGGGTGCTTGAAGCGTGCGAGCCGGCCCTGGAACCAGCCGCGCACCACGGCCGCGTCCACCGCTCGTCCGGGTTGCGCGACGACCACCGCGACCGGGACCTCGCCCCATTTCGCATCGTCGCGGCCGACCACCGCCGCCTCGACCAGGTCGGGGTGTTCGGCGAGCAGATTCTCGAGTTCGGCGGGGTAGATGTTCTCACCACCACTGATGATCACCTCCTTCTTGCGGTCGTCGATCCACAGGAAGCCGTCTTCGTCGGCATGGCCGACGTCGCCGCTGCGGTACCAGCCGTCGACCAGCGCCTCGGCGGTGGTCTCCGGCTGGTTCCAGTAGCCGCGCATGACGTTGGGCCCGCGCACCCACAGCTCGCCGGGGGTGCCGGGTGCGACGTCGTGGCCCTGCTCGTCGACGATGCGCACCTCGCAGTGCAGCGCCGGCAGGCCGCAGGAGCCGGCCTTGCGCGCCGCGTCGGCGGCGACCAGGTAGGTTGCGAGCGGCGCGGTCTCGGTCGAGCCGTAGACCTGGATCAGCGGCACGCCACGCACGTGGATGCGCTCGATCAGCGCCAGCGGCACCAGCGTCGAACCGGTGGTCAGCGCGCGCAGCCGCGTCAGGTCCGCCCCGGCCCACTCCGACAGCGCGAGCAGCGCCAGCAGCTGGGCCGGCACCAGCACCGCGAGCGTGATCCCGTCCGTGGTCAGCGCATCGAGGGTGCGTCGCGGGTCGAACTGGCGATGCAACACGACCGTCGCACCGGCGTACAGCGCGGGCAGCGTCTGGATGTTGAGTCCGCCGACGTGGAACATCGGCAGCGTCGTCAGCACCCGGTCGGCGGCGGTCAGGCCGTGCATGTGCAGGCTGTTGAGCGCGTTGAACAGCAGCGCACGCTGGTCGAGCAGCGCCCCCTTCGGCCGCCCGGTGGTGCCCGAGGTGTAGCAGAGCAGCGCCGGGGTGGCGTGGCCGGCGGCATCGGGCGATGCGCTCATCGGCCGCGCCCCGGCGACCAGTGTCGCGTACCCGTGCGGCTGCGCGTCGCCGACGCCGACCAGGCGCATGTCGGCCTGGGCCGCGTGCAGTCCGGCGGCGTGTTCGGCGAACTCCGCGCCGGCGAACAGCACCTTGGCCTGGCAGTCGTCGAGGATCCAGGCGTGCTCGGGCGCGGCGAGGCGCCAGTTGAGCGGCAGGAAGATCGCGCCGAGCCGGCTGCAGGCGAACAGCAGCACGAGCATCTCCGGCGCGTTGTGGCCCAGCCACGCGACACGGTCGCCGAGGCGCACCCCGAGGCGGTCGTGGAGCATGCCGGCGGCACGCGCGATGGCGTCGGCCAACGCGGCATAGGTGAGCTCTTCGCCATCGCAGACCAGCGCCACGCGATCGGGTGTGAACGC
>CBDTVS010000340.1:0-2560 GCA_965364245.1 uncultured Gammaproteobacteria bacterium
CCCGCCGGCGATCGACTCGGCGCGGCTCGCGACCATGCCGAGCAGGGTGTCGCGCACACCGTCGACCGAGGCATCGTAACGGCCGCGCTCGAGCACCAATGCGCCGCTGCGGTAGTGCAGGAACGCGGGGTCGGTCGGTCGGGTCAGCCGACCGAGCACGGCGTTGCCCTCGTGGCCAGCACTGCCGATGGTGTAGTAGCCGATGTCGCGTCGGCGCAGCGCGCGCGCCGCGTAGTCGAGCTCGCGGCTGAGCAGCTGCGACTCGAACAGTGCGGCCAAGGCCTCGTTATGCAGGCCATCGGGCAGGCTCGCCACATCTGCCGATGCGCCGGGCGCGGTATCGAGCAGCGCGTCCCGGCGCCGTTCAAGGCGGCCGGGATCGGCCTGCCTGCCGGTGGCGCCGCTCATCGCCGCGGCGGAATCGTGTCGTGCGTGTTCACGACGCAAGCATGGCCAAGCGTGTAGGCAGTGTCCATCGATCGATATACTGCGGCGCCTCCCATCCGCCAGGCCGGCCCATGCCCCACTCCGACCCCCACGTGCTGCGCGGCACGCTGATCGGCGGCGTCGCAATCCTGATGTGGTCATCGCTCGCGGTGCTGACCGCCTGGTCCGGTGGCGTACCGCCGTTCCAGATGGTCGCGATCGCCTTCGTGGCGGCGCTCGTGCGCTGGCGCCTCGCCGGCCAGCGCATCGTCGACCGCCTGCGCCAGCCGCCCGGTGCCTGGCTGCTCAGCGTCGGCGGGCTCTCCGGCTACCACTTCCTGATCTTCTACGCGCTCAAGCACGCGCCACCGGTCGAGGCGAATCTCATCAATTACCTCTGGCCGCTGCTGATCGTGCTGTTCAGCGCGCTGCTGCCCGACGGCACACGGCTCACCTGGCGCCACGTGGTCGGCACGGGGATGGGGCTGGCCGGCACCGCCGTGCTGTTCGGCGGCGACTTCACGTTCCACCCCGAACATCTCGACGGCTACCTCGCCGCACTCCTCGCGGCGCTCACCTTCTCGAGCTACTCGGTGCTGAACCGCCGCTATGCCCACGTGCCCAGCGACGCGGTCGGCGGCTTCCTGCTGGTCGGCGCCGGCCTCGCCACCGTCTGTCACCTGCTGTTCGAGACCACGGTCTGGCCCGGCAATGCCGTGGAATGGTTCGCGGTGCTCGCGCTCGGCCTCGGCCCGGCCGGCGGGGCGTTCTTCTTCTGGGACTACGGGGTCAAGCACGGCAACCTGCGCACCCTCGGCGCCTGGTGCTACACCATCCCGCTGATGTCCACCGGCCTGCTGCTCACCGCCGGCGTCGGCACGCCGAGCCTGCGCATCGCGGCGTCCTGCGCGTTGATCGTCGGCGGGGCGGTGCTGGCGACCGACCGCGGCAAGGAACAGGAACCCAGGTCAATGTAGCCCGGCCGAAGTGTATGGCAGTCTCCTTAGCAGTCGTTTGCGAATCGGCGGCCGGCCATGCCGGGCCCGTTCGACACAACGACGCCGCATACGACGCGCATGCAGTGAACGTGCGCCACACCCCAACCACCGAAGGAGACCAGACCATGAACAAACGCACCACCGTCCTCGCCGTATCCGCACTGCTCGGCGCTTTCGTCAGCATGGAGGTCGCCGCGGCGACCGAGTGGAATGTCTCGCTGTGGGGCAAGCGCCGCGCGTTCACCGAGAACGTCGAGAAACTCGCCGAGCTGGTCGAGGCCAAGACCAACGGCGACTTCAAGCTGAACATCTCCTACGGCGGGCTTTCGAAGTCGCGCGAGAACCTCGATGGCATCTCGATCGGCGCGTTCGAGATGGCGCAGTTCTGCTCCTTCTACCACACCGATAAGAACCCGACGATCACGGTCACCGAGCTGCCTTTCTCGCGGGACGTCTCGCTGGCGCGCATCACCGAGATCTACACCAAGGTGCACGAGCACCCGATCGTCAAGAAGGACCTGGCGCGCTGGAACGCCACGATCCTGATGCCGTCTCCAATGCCGCAGTACAACATCGTCAGCAAGAGCGAACCACTGAAGCAGCTCAGCGACTTCGAGGGCCTGCGCGTGCGCGGCCCCGGCGGCATCATGGGCGTGCTCGGCAAGCTCGGCGCGGTCAAGACCGGCGTGCCGTTCTCCGAGGTGCGCCAGGCGATGGACTCGGGCGTCATCGACGCGGCCTCGTTCGCGCCGCACGCCCACCTGGCGACCAACAGCTACAAGGTCGGCAAGTGGGCCACGACCAACCTGAACCTCGGCACGGCCAATTGCCCGGTCGTGGTCAATACCGACGCGCTGAACGCGCTGGCGCCGGCGCACAAGGAGGCCCTGCTCGGCTCGGTCGACGAGGCGCTCGCCTACTACGTCAAGAACTACGACGAGAACACCACCGGCAAATACGAGGCCGCGATCCGCGAGGCAGGCCTGACGCTGGTGACCTTCTCGCCGGAGCAGGTGAACGAGCTCAACGAGCTGGCCGAGTCGGTGCGCGCGGACTGGGTCGCCAAGTACCAGGACCAGTTCGACGCCAAGGCGTTGTTCGACTCAGACAGCGGGCTACGGGCCCGCTGTTTGCGT
>CBDTVS010000341.1:0-2529 GCA_965364245.1 uncultured Gammaproteobacteria bacterium
GCTACCAGCCCCAGCCGGTCTACCGTAACCAGCGCCTGGACGGCTGGCGGGTGCGTCAGTCGCTGCGTCTCGAGAGCATCGAGCCCGAGCAGCTGGCGAAGATGATCGAACCGCTCCAGGAGCGACTCAGGTTGCAGTCGGTGAGCTACTCGATCTCACCGAAGCGCCAGCGCGAGGCCGAGGACGCGCTGCTGGTCGATGCGCTGGCGGCCTTCCGCGCCCGCGCCGAACTGGTCCGCAAGGAGCTCGGCGCCGCGACGTACCGGCTGGTCGAGGGCCCCAGCCGATGCCACGCATGGCCATGGCGATGGACATGGAGATGCGTGCGGCCGCGACACCACCGGCCCTGGAGCCCGGCACGCGCGACGTGCAGGTGACGGTCACCGGCACCATCGAACTCGAACGCCGCTAGCAACGTCCAGCGCGCCGATCGCACTGGCGTGATCGTCATGCAGGGACTTAAATCGACTGACCGGTGCGCCACGTGCGCGCCGCCGCGCGCGAGGTGATCGCCTTGCCCACGCCGATCCGTCCGCTTCCCGCGCTGGGCATCCTCGTCGGCTTGCTGCTGGCCTGCGGCGGCGTACGCGCCGAACGGGTTGTGGGGCCCTGTGACGGGCAGCCGGTCGAGGTCGAGGGCGAGCCGGGTCACGTCGAGGTGGTGTGCGCGGCCAGCATCGATGCGCTGGCGCGGCTCGCGGATCTCGGCCTGGTCCCGAACCGGACCATCCGCGTGGTGCTCGTCGACGCGGGTATCGCCTACAACGGCCACCTCGCCTACGGACAGTACGACGGGCCCCAGGACCGGCTCGAGCTGATGTCGCCCGTGGCGATCGAGACCCAGCAGCCGCCACCGTCCCAGTTCGGGCAGCCGATCGACGGCGTGATGTACGCCGGCCTGGTGGCCCACGAGCTGACCCACGCGGTGGCGCAGCAGCACATGCGCGCCGACAAGATCGGCAGCCCGGCGCAGGAGTACCTCGCCTACGCCGTGCAGCTCGCGACCCTGCCCACGGAGCGCCGCGAGGCGATCATCACCGCAGCCGGCGTGCGCGGCTGGGAGACGGGCGACACCGTCAGCAACATCTACCTCGGCCTCAACGTGCACCGCTTTGCGGTCAAGTCCTACCTGCATCTGTACGCTCATCCGGAGCGGGCGCGGGTCGTCGAGACGGTCCTCGCGAGCCGTGGCAACGTGACGTTCACCGCGCCCTGACGAGGCGGGTGACCGCGCCCCGCGTGCGGTTGATGCAAACCGGGCGGCTGCCTACCATGGCGCCCCATGCGCGCGACACCGGAACTCGAGCGATTCATCCGCCAGACCCTCGGCTGCGGCTGTCCCGACGCGGTGTTCGAGTCGGTCCGCATCCGCCGTGCACCGCTGCTCGAGGGTGACGCGGCCCAGGCGTGGTGGATCGAGGTCGGAGGTCGGCTGCTGATCGCGGTCTGCGATGCCGATCCGGCTCTCGCCGCACGCCTCACCGGGCTCTTCGATGCCGCCAGGGCGCACCGCGACGCGCACGGTTTCAACCGCTTCCGCCTGGTGGTCGCGAGCGATGCGGCATCCGATCACGCCACGCTGGAACAGGCCTTCGCCACGTTCGCCGCCCTGGATGATCGCCAGCACCTGCATCTGGTCTCGCCGACCGAGCTGCCGCCCCTGACCGTCACGGAGAACGCAACCGAATGAAGTACATCGGAGCCCACGTCAGCGCCTCGGGCGGGGTCGAGAACGCGCCGCTCAACGCCGCCGAGATCGGCGCCACCGCCTTCGCGCTGTTCACCAAGAACCAGCGCCAGTGGGTCGCCAAGCCGCTCGCCGAAGCGAGCATCGACGCGTTCCGCGCCAACTGCGAGGAGCACGGCTTCGCCCCGGAGCAGGTGCTGCCGCACGACAGCTACCTGATCAACCTCGGTCACCCGGATGCGGAGGCGCTGCAGAAGTCGCGCACCGCGTTCATCGACGAGATGGCCCGCTGCCAGCAGCTCGGGCTCTGCTACCTGAACTTCCACCCCGGCAGCCACCTGAACAAGATCGACGAGGACGCCTGCCTGGCGCGCATCGCCGAGTCGATCAACCTCGCACTCGAGGCCACCGAGGGGGTCACCGCGGTGATCGAGAACACCGCGGGGCAGGGCACCAACCTGGGGCATCGCTTCGAGCACCTCGCGGCGATCATCGACGGCGTCGAGGACCGGTCGCGGGTCGGCGTCTGCCTCGACACTTGCCACACCTTCGCCGCCGGCTACGACCTGCGCACCACGGCCGACTGCGAGGCGACCTTCGCCGAATTCGAGCGCGTGGTCGGCTTCGGCTACCTGCGCGGCGTGCACCTCAACGACGCCAAGTCGGCGTACGAAAGCCGCGTCGATCGCCACCAGTCGCTGGGCCGCGGCAACATCGGCATCGAGCCGTTCCGCTACATCATGAACGACGCGCGTTTCGATGGTGTGCCGATGGTGCTCGAGACCATCGATCCCGACATCTGGCCCGACGAGATCCGGCTGCTGCACGACCTGGTGGGGCAG
>CBDTVS010000342.1:0-2521 GCA_965364245.1 uncultured Gammaproteobacteria bacterium
GGGTCATAACATAACCCTCTTCCCTGGCGCGTGCCAGGAGTTCGTCCTGCCAGAGTGGCTGGGCGACCAGCCGCGGGGGGGTGGTGCGCGGCAGCGTGATCACGGCCAGTTCCGGGTTGCCCGCGGCCACCAGGGCCAGCGCCTCCTCAGATTCGACGAAGCGCAGTTCCAGGCGCACCTCCGGGTAGCGCTGCTTGAACGTGCTGAGCACCGGGGGGAGGCGGCGCAGGCCGACGTGGTGCGACGTGGCGACCACCAGCCGACCGCGGATGTCGCCACTGGTCAGGTCGTGGATGCGACGTCGCGCGGTGTCGATCTCGTCGAGCACGCGCCGTGCATGTTCGAGCAGCACGCGGCCTGCCTCGGTCAGCTGCACGTCACGACCGCCCCGGTCGAACAGCCGTGCGTCGAGCGCTTCCTCGAGGGCGACGATGCGCTTGCTGACCGCCGGCTGCGTCAGGTTGAGGCTCTCTGCGGCGTGCGAGAACGAGCCGTGCTGGGCGACGCTGGCGAAGGCCTGGAGGTGGGCGAGGTTCATGCGCCTGTTCTAATGAGTGCTGCTGTAAATATTACAAATAGTAATCGAAAGTATGAAAAAGATGAATTTGTGTAATAGATGCTCTGGCCGTTATCCTCTCCGACCTGCTCAAGTGGAGACGCGCCGATGACCGCCAGGACCCTCTACGACAAACTCTGGGACGCCCACGTGGTACGCGTCGACGACAGTGGCGCCGCGCTGCTGTACATCGACCGCCACCTGGTCCACGAGGTGACCTCGCCGCAGGCCTTCGAGGGGCTGCGCATCGCGGGACGCACGCCGTGGCGCACCTCGAGCGTACTCGCGGTGCCGGACCACAACGTGCCGACCAAGAACCTCGAGGCCGGCATCACTGACCCGGTCTCGCGCCTGCAGGTCGAGACGCTGGACCAGAACTGCGTCGAGTTCGGCATCACCGAGTTCGGCATGGGCGATCCGCGCCAGGGGGTCGTGCACGTCATGGGGCCGGAGCAGGGCGCGACGCTGCCCGGCATGACCGTGGTCTGCGGTGACTCGCACACCGCCACCCACGGCGCCTTCGGCGCGCTGGCGTTCGGCATCGGCACCTCCGAGGTCGAGCACGTGCTGGCCACCCAGTGCCTGATCCAGAAGAAGTCGAAGAACATGCAGGTGCGCGTCGAGGGCGAGCTTGGTCCCGGCGTCACCGCGAAGGACGTGGTACTCGCCATCATCGGTCAGATCGGCACCGCCGGGGGCACCGGCTACGCCATCGAGTTCGCCGGCTCGGCGATCCGCGGCCTGTCGATGGAGGGGCGCATGACGGTCTGCAACATGGCCATCGAGGCCGGTGCACGCGCCGGCATGATCGCCGCCGACGCGACCACCTTCGCCTACCTCGAGGGGCGGCCGTTCGCGCCCAAAGGCGAGGGTTGGGAGCAGGCGATGGCCGCCTGGGCTGACCTGCACAGTGACGCCGGGGCGCAGTTCGACGCCGTCGTCGAGATCGATGCCGCGACCATCAAGCCGATGGTCAGCTGGGGGACCTCGCCGGAGATGGTCGGCCCGGTCGACGGCCGGGTGCCGAACCCGGACGAGGAGCGCGATGCGACGCGGGCCTCCGGGATGCGCCGCGCGCTGGAGTACATGGGTCTCGAGGCCGGCACGCCGATCACCGAGATCCGCATCGACAAGGCGTTCATCGGCTCCTGCACCAACGGCCGCATCGAGGACCTGCGCGCCGCGGCCGAGGTGGCGAAGGGCCGCAAGGTGGCCGACAACGTCAAGCTGGCGCTGGTGGTGCCGGGCACCGGGCTGGTCAAGCGCCAGGCCGAGGCCGAGGGGCTCGACAGGATCTTCGTCGACGCCGGTTTCGAGTGGCGCGACCCCGGCTGCTCGATGTGCCTGGCGATGAACGCCGATCGCCTGGAGTCTGGCGAGCGGTGTGCCTCGACCTCGAACCGCAACTTCGAGGGGCGCCAGGGCCAGGGCGGGCGCACCCACCTGGTCAGCCCGGCGATGGCCGCCGCGGCCGCGATCGCCGGCCACTTCGTCGACGTCAACGACCTCTGACGGTCGCCCGGACACACGGAGAGAACCCGATGGACAAGCTCGAAAATCTGACCGGGATCGTCGCGCCGCTCGACCGCGCCAACGTCGACACCGACGCGATCATCCCCAAGCAGTTCCTCAAGTCGATCAAGCGCACCGGCTTCGGCCCGTTCCTGTTCGACGAGTTGCGCTACCTCGACCACGGCGAACCGGACATGGATTGCAGCGGTCGGCCGCTGAACACCGATTTCGTGCTCAACCAGGCCCGTTACGCCGGCGCGACGATCCTGCTCGCACGCGACAATTTCGGCTGTGGCTCGAGCCGCGAGCACGCACCGTGGGCGCTGCTCGACTACGGCTTCAAGGTCATCGTCGCGCCGAGTTTCGCCGACATCTTCTACAACAACTGCTTCAAGAACGGCATCCTGCCGGTGGTCCTCGATGGAGCGACCGTCGACCGCCTGTTCGCGGCGG
>CBDTVS010000343.1:0-2483 GCA_965364245.1 uncultured Gammaproteobacteria bacterium
GCATCGGCTGCCGCGCCTCGAGGCGGAGCTCGGCGGGCCGCGGCTGCTGGTCAAGCGTGACGACCAGACCGGGCTCGGCCTCGGCGGCAACAAGACGCGCAAGCTCGAGTTCCTGGTCGGTGCCGCGCTCGAGGGCGGTGCCGACGTGCTGGTCACCGCCGGCGCCGCGCAGTCGAACCACTGCCGCCAGACCGCCGCGGCGGCCGCCGCGCGCGGCCTCGACTGCCACCTGCTGCTCGGCGGCACCGCGCCCGCGCGCCCCGATGGCAACCTGCTGCTCGACCGGCTGTTCGGCGCGACCGTTCACTGGTGCGGCGACCAGCGCAAGGGTGAACGGCTCGCCGAGGTCGTCGCCGGGTTGCGTGCAGCGGGACGTCGCCCGTGCGAGATCCCGTACGGCGGGTCGAGCGCCACCGGCGCGCTGGGCTACGTCGTGGCGATGCAGGAGTTGTGCGAACAGCTCACCGCCGCCGGGGAGCGGGTCGATGCCATCGTCTTCGCCAGCAGCTCCGGTGGTACCCAGGCCGGCATGGCGGTCGGTGCGCGCGCCTGTGGCCTGGACGCCGAGCTGGTCGGGATCCGCATCGACAAGGACGAGGTTGCCGGGGGCGGTTACGCCGACTGGCTCGCGGCGCTGGCCAGCGAGACGGCCGGCCTGGCCGGGGTCGCAGCCGGCTACGACGCCGGAGACTTCGTCGTCGAGGAGGGCTACCTCGGTGCCGGTTACGGCGTGGTCGGCGCGGCCGAGCGCGAGGCGATCGCGCTGTGCGCGCGTCGCGAGGGCCTGCTGCTCGACCCGGTCTACACCGGGCGCGCCGCGGCCGGGCTGTTCGACCTGGTGCGGCGTGGCCGCTTCGCCGCCCGGCAGACGGTGCTGTTCTGGCACACCGGCGGTGCGCCGGCGCTGTTCCCCTACGCCGACGATCTCATGGCATCCTGAGCCGCAAACCACTGGAGGCACACGCATGATCGAGACCGTGCAGCGCGACGATGGCGTCGTCGTCATCACCCTCGCCCACGGCAAGGCGAACGTCATGGACCTCGAGTTCTGCACCGCCCTTGCAGAGCGCTTCGAGGCCTTCGCCGCCGCGCCGCCCGCGGCGCTGGTGGTCACCGGCCAGGGCCGCATCTTCTCCGCCGGCGTCGACCTCAACCGGTTGCTCGACGGCGGCGCCGACTACGCGCGCAGCTTCCTGCCGTCGCTGGATCGCATGCTGCTCGCGCTGCTCGGCGTGCCGTGCCCGGTGGTCGCCGCGATCAACGGCCACGCCATCGCCGGCGGCTGCCTGCTCGCCGTCGCCGCCGACCGGCGGCTGATGGCGCGCGGTGGAGGGCGTATCGGCATGCCCGAGCTGCGCGTCGGGGTGCCGTTCCCACCGGTCGCGCTGGAGCTGGCACGTAGCGTGGTGCAGTCGCATGCGCTGCAGCGCGCCCTGGCCGGTGGCGAGACCTTCGAGGTCGACGCGGCACAGGCCGCGGGACTGATCGACGCCCCGGTCGAGGCCGAGCAACTGCTGGAGCAGGCGACCGCGCTGGCCGCGGACCTGGCCGGCATCGCCGCGCCCACCTACGCGCTGACCAAGGCGATGCTGCAGCAGCCGCTGCATGCGCGCATCGCCGCCCAGACCGCGGCGCACGGGGCGCAGGTCGATGCGCTGTGGCAGGACGCCGCGACCTTCGACGCGGTGCGCGCGTTCGTCAGCAAGACCATGGCCAAGGGCTGAGCCCGCCCGGTGAAGGCCCCGCGCAAGCTGCTCCTCGCGCTGCCGTTCCTCGCGGCGGCGCTGCTCGAGCCGCTGGTGCCGGGTCTGCTCGCCACCCCGGAGAACCGCGCCGCCGACCACCTCGTGCGGCTGCACGCCACGCGCCACGTCGCCGACGACGCCATCGTCATCGTCGACATCGACGAGGCGAGCCTCGCGCGCATGGCCGAGGAGGCGGGGCGCTGGCCCTGGCCGCGCTCGGTGCACGGCGATCTGGTCGCGGCGCTGGCGCGGCAGCGGCCGCGCGCGATCGTCTTCGACATCCAGTTCATCGACCGCGACCGTTACCGGCCGGATGCCGACGCCCATCTCAACGAGGTGCTGCGCGCGACGCCGGGCGTCTACCTGCCGCAGCAGTTCATCGGCCCGGGTGTCGACGAGACGGTGCCGACGCTGGGCCAGCTGGCCGGTGCGCTGGGCATCACGCTGGACGCGCTGGCCGAGCGGCTCGGCCTGGTGCACGCCGGCGGCGACGGCGAGGCGCGCCTGCAGATGCTGCTGCCGGGCGCGATCGATCCGGAGGCGTGGCGCCTCGGCGCCATCAACTACCTCGAGGACCCCGACGGCATCGGCCGCAGTTACTACCTCCACCAGCCTAGCCAGGGCTGGTGGGTTCGCTCGCTGCCGGCGCGGCTGGTCGAGGAGCTTGGCGGTACGCTGCCGGACGGCGACCGCGTGCGCCTGCAGTGGCTGCGCGGTGGCACCCGCGCGTTCCGTCAC
>CBDTVS010000344.1:0-2478 GCA_965364245.1 uncultured Gammaproteobacteria bacterium
CCGCCGGCCTCGATGTCGACCCCGGCGGCGCGGTAGGTGAGCCCCTCGTCCGGGGGCGGCGATCCCGCGGGGATCGTCTTGCTGCGGTCGTTCACGGCGGGATTGTCAGGGTGGCTGGCGGCGTGACGATTCTATCAGCCCGCAGCGACCCGGGGGAACGCGCAACGTGCGGGGCGTTGCCGTTGCTGGACGCCATGGGGGGGCTGTGCGACGATCCACGCCACCCTGTTGCCGAACCTTTTCTAGCCGTGACCGTCCCGCGATTCGCCGCCATTCGGCCCCCATTCGTGCTCCTGCTGCTTGCCATGCTGCTGCCGTGGCCGGCGGGCGCAGTCACCGGCGAGGCCCTGTTCTCGGCCGAGGTGGAGGTCGCCGACGCCAGCCCCGAGGCACGCGCCGAGGGCATCGTGGCGGCGTTCGCCGTGGTCGTCACCAAGGCGACCGGGCGGCCCGAACCGCAGGCGCTGCCGGCCTGGCCAAGGCTCGGCGCCGAGGCCGAACGCCTGCTGGTGGAGTACCGCTACCGGGTCGAGGCGCCGGCCTCGCTTGCCGAGGATCCGCTCACGCCACGCCGCACGCTGCTCAGCGTGCGTTTCGATCGCCAGGGTGTCGAGGGCTTGCTGCGCGAACTGCAGCTGCCGCTCTGGGGTGACACGCGCCCGACGACGCTGCTGCTGGTCGCGGTCGAGCGGGGCACCGAGCGCTTCATCTATACGCCCGATGCGCTGCCGGATGCCGCCGCGGCGATCGCCGCCGCCGGCAGCAGGCGCGGCATCCCGTTGCTCGAGCCGCTGATGGACCTCGAGGATCGTGGGAACCTGCGCTTCAACGAGGTGTGGGGTGGATTTCCCGAGGCGATCGAGCGCACCTCGGCGCGGTACGGACCCGACGCGGTGCTGGTCGGTCGGCTGTTCAGCGAGGGATCGAATAATTGGCGCGCGCAGTGGACGCTGCACCTTGGCGAGATGCGCGCCGCGTGGCAGAGCCGGGGTGGGCTCGAGGCGACGCTCGCGGACGGTCTCGACGAACTCGCCGATCGTCTCGCGCAACGCTACGTTGCCGATGCATCGAGCGGCGAACAGCGCGTCGCGCTGGCCGTGACCGGCATCCGCGACCCGGCGGGCTACGCTCGGGTGATGGCCTTCCTGGGTGGCCTGACCGCGGTCAGCGGGATCCGCCCGCGACTCGCCAGCCGCGAGGTGCTCGAACTCGAACTGGTGAGCGAGGTCGCGCCAGAGGCCCTGTTACGCACCATCGGCCTCGGTGGGGTGCTGGTGCCGACGGTGGTGCCCGGCGCGCCGCGTGACGCCGTGCCCAGCTTCCGCCTGCGGCCGTGAACTGGAGCCAGCTGCCCAACCTGATCAGCATCGGGCGCATCCTGCTGGTCGGACCGGTGGCCTGGTCACTGCTCGCCGAGCGTTACACCACCACGCTGGTGCTGTTCACCCTCGCCGGCATCTCGGATGCCCTCGACGGGTTCCTCGCCAAGCGCTATGGCTGGACCAGTCGCCTCGGCTCGCTGCTCGACCCGCTGGCGGACAAGCTGCTGCTGGTCACGGTGTTCGTGCTGATGGCCTGGCTCGGCATGCTGCCGCCCTGGCTGGTCGCGCTCGCGCTGCTGCGCGAGGTGGTGATCCTGGGCGGCGCGTTCGCCTATCACCGCCTGTTCGGGCCGTTCGACGGCGAACCGACACCGGCGAGCAAGATCAACACGTTCCTGCAGATCGCGCTGGCGATCGGGGTGCTGCTGGAGCGTGCCGCGCTGCCGCTCCCGGACGGCACCGTGAGCTGGCTGGTGATCGCGGTGGCGGCGAGCATCCTGGTCAGCGGCATCCAGTACGTCTGGGTCTGGGGTCGCCGCGCGCATCGCGAGTCGGGTGAGCGGAGCTGATCAGCTCCGCGAGGCCAGGTAGTCGCGCAGGAACGGCACCGTCACCCGCCGCTGCGCGGCGAGCGCCGCACGATCGACGCCGTCGAGCAGCTCCAGCAGGTCGGCCAGCCCGCGCTGGCTCCGCGTGAGCAGGTAGCGCCCCGTCTCCTCGGGCAGCTCGAAGCCGAGCTGGGCTGCGCGGCGGCCCAGCACCTCCAGCTTGGCGTCGTCGTCGAGTTCGCGCAGCTGGAACACCGGCCCCCAGCCGAGCCGCGAGCGCAGGTCGGGGAGCCCGATGCCGAGTTCGGCGGGTGGGGCGCCGCTGCTGACCAGCAGGCGTGCACCCGAATCGCGCAGCCGGTTGCACAGTGCGAACGCGGCGCGTTCGCCGGCGGCGTCGCCCGCGAGCGCATCGACATCGTCGATGCAGGCGAGATCCACGTCGTGGAGGTCTTCGAGCAACGGCGCCGCCTCGACGCCAAGCTGGCCCAGCGGCAGGTACGCGACGCGCTGTCCGGCCAGGTCCGCGGCGCGACAGGTGGCCTGGAGCAGGTGGCTGCGCCCACTGCAGCGCGGACCCCAGAGCAGCGCGACCGGCGTGTCCACGG
>CBDTVS010000345.1:0-2477 GCA_965364245.1 uncultured Gammaproteobacteria bacterium
GCGCGCAGCGCAGCGAACCGCCGCCGTCGACCACCAGCACCCGCCCCTCGCCCGGCTCGCCCAGTGTTTCGCGCACCAGGCTGTTGTCCTCGTGGAGCTTCAGCGTGACCACCGGGCCGTGGAATTCGGTACGGCCGCCGTAGTCGCGGAACAGCGGCAGCGCGACCTGCAGGTCGTCGCCGTGGGCATCGTAGAGATCGGCGGTGAGGTAGGCCATGGCGCGCTCCGGTGGGTGCGGGAACGGGCGCATTTTTACCACGCCAGCTGAGCCAGAACACCCTCCCCGATCCCGCGGCGATGGTATAAAGGGGTCCCGTTGCTGCACCGCATCACCCGTTCGCCGAGTCCGCCATGTTGCTCACCGCCGGTCAGAACCCCACCGCCCGCGGCATCGCCGAGGCGATCATCCAGGGCTTCGAGAAGCACTACCGCATCTTCCGCGCCTGCGCGCGCGACGCCAAGGCGCTGTTCGAGGAGGCCGACTGGCACGGCATCCACCGCCTGGTGCGGGACCGCATCCAGTTCTACGACGACCGCGTCAGCGAGGTGGTCGACCAGCTGCACAGCCAGTTCAACGCCGAGGAGGTCGATGACCAGACCTGGCAGCAGGTGAAGCTGATCTTCATCGGGCTGCTCAACGACCACAAGCAGCCGGAGCTGGCGGAGACCTTCTTCAACTCGGTCTTCTGCCGGATCATGCACCGCACCTACTTCCACAACGACTTCATCTTCTTCCGCCCGGCCACCTCGACCGAGTACCTCGAGTCCGACCCACCGTCCTACCGCTGCTACTACCCGAACGATCCGACCATGCGCGAGCCGCTGCGCCAGATGCTGCTCGACTTCGACTGGCAGCCGCCGTTCGCCGACCTCGAACGCGACATCCGCCGCGTGCGCCACGCGGTGATGCGCTTCCTCGGCGGTAAGCGGCCGAAACCGGAGGCGAATCACCAGGTCCAGGTGCTGGCCTCGCCGTTCTACCGCAACAAGGCGGCCTACGTGGTGGGCAAGGTGATCAACGGCTATCGCGAGTACCCGTTCGTGATCCCGGTGCTGCACGACGAGCAGGGCCGGCTCTACCTCGACACCATCCTGCTCGAAGAGGCGCACATCAACGTGCTGTTCAGCCTCAACCGCGCCTACTTCCTGGTCGACAGCGAGGTGCCGTCGGCCTACGTGCGCTTCCTCAGCAGCATGATGCCGACCAAGTCACCCGGCGACCTCTACACCATGATCGGCCTGCAGAAGCAGGGCAAGACCAGCTTCTACCGCGACCTCTACTACCACCTGCACCACTCGCGCGACGACTTCGTCATCGCACCCGGCATCCCCGGCATGGTGATGCTGGTGTTCATGCTCCCGTCGTTCCCGTACGTGTTCAAGCTGATCAAGGACGTCATCCCGCCGCCCAAGGAGGTCGACCGCGCGACGGTCAAGGCCAAGTACCTGCTGGTCAAGCAGCACGACCGCGTCGGGCGCATGGCCGACACCCTGGAGTTCTCCGACGTCGCGCTGCCGGTCGAGCGCTTCGATCCGGTGCTGCTCGCCCAGCTGCGTGAGCTGGCGCCATCGCAGATCGAGGAGGAGGACGGCGAGCTGGTCATCAAGCATCTCTACATCGAGCAGCGCATGGTGCCGCTGAACATCTACCTCGACCGCGCCACCGAGGCCGAGGCCGAGCACGCCGTGATCGAGTACGGCGACGCGATCCGCGAGCTGGCCAGCGCCAACATCTTCCCCGGCGACATGCTGTGGAAGAACTTCGGCGTGACCCGCTACCACTACGTGGTGTTCTACGACTACGACGAGATCGAGTACCTCACCGACTGCAACTTCCGGCGCATTCCGCCGTGCCCCTACCCGGAGATGGAGATGTCCGGCGAGGTCTGGTACCCGGTGGCCAAGAACGACATCTTCCCCGAGGAGTTCGGCACCTTCCTGCTCGGCTCACCGCGGGTGCGCAGCCTGTTCATGAAGCACCACCCCGACCTGCTCGACGCCGACGCCTGGCAGCAGATCCAGCAGAAGGTGCACCAGGGGATCGTGGTCGACTTCTTCCCCTACCCCGAGGACCTGCGCTTCTCCAACGTCTACGGTCGGCGCGACCGCGAGGCTGCCCCGATCGCCGCGACCGGTTGACTCACGCCGCGGCGAGCTCGTGGACGAGTTCGCCGAGCGTGTCGACCGCGCTGCGCACCGCGTCGCTCCAGACCATCCCGGCGTTGAGCCGGATGAAGCGCCGGTACTTCTGCGTCGGTGAGAAGAGCGTGCCGGGCGCGATGCTGATGCCGCGCTGCAGGGCACGCTCGAACAGCACCATGCCGTCGACGCCGGCCGGCATCTCCACCCAGAGCACGAACCCACCCTGCGGCCGGGTGACGCGGGTGCCCTCGGGAAACGCTTGCGCGACGCGGTAGCGCATGCGCTGCACCTGGTCGCGGTAGGCGCTGCGCAGGCGCCGCAGGTGGCGGTCGTAA
>CBDTVS010000346.1:0-2471 GCA_965364245.1 uncultured Gammaproteobacteria bacterium
CTCGTTGCGCTACCCGAGCATCGAGGTGCTGACGGCCCTGCTGACCGCCATAGTGG
The DNA here is from genome assembly GCA_965364245.1 of uncultured Gammaproteobacteria bacterium. Classification (GTDB taxonomy): domain Bacteria; phylum Pseudomonadota; class Gammaproteobacteria; order QNFN01; family QNFN01; genus QNFN01. Next base: position 57 of record CBDTVS010000346.1, read on the forward strand.
CCTGGCGTTTTGGCGTCTCCTGGCAGGCGGCCGTGGCGATCCCGCTGACCTGGGCGCTGCTCGCGCTGACCTTCATCGACCTCGACCACAAGCTGTTGCCCGACGCGATCACCCTGCCACTGCTCTGGGCTGGGCTGATCGTCAATCTGTTTGGCCTGTTGACCGACCTCCCCTCCGCCGTGATCGGCGCGATTGCCGGTTACCTGAGCCTCTGGACGGTCTACCACGCCTTCCGGCTGCTGACCGGCAAGGAAGGCATGGGCTACGGCGATTTCAAGCTGCTCGCCGCTTTTGGAGCCTGGCTCGGCTGGCAGGCGCTGCCACTGATCGTGCTGCTCTCCTCGCTGGTCGGTGCCGTGACCGGCATCGCGCTGATGCTGTTCGGGGGGCACCGCCGCGGCACGCCGATCCCGTTCGGCCCGTTCCTCGCCGCCGCCGGCTGGATCGCGCTGCTGTGGGGCGACGCGCTGACCCGAGCCTATCTTGATTGGGCCGTCCCGTGAGGCTACCGATGCCGCCTGATTTAGCCATCGATCCAGCGCCGTGCTGATCGTCGGCCTTACCGGGGGCATCGGCAGCGGCAAGTCGACCGTCGCCGACCTGTTCGCGGCACGTGGCGTGCCGTGCATCGACGCCGATCTGCTGACGCGTGAACTCGTGGAACCCGGGTCCAGCCTGCTCGCGGAGATCGTGAAGGCCTTCGGCGACGGGATACTCGACCGGCAGGGCAGGCTCGACCGTCGGCGCATGCGCGATCGCGTCTTCGCCGACCCGGCCGCCCGCGAACGGCTCGAGGGCCTGATGCATCCCGCGGTCTATACGGCGATGCGTGACCACGTCGCGGGTCTCGACGCCCCCTACTGTCTGCTGGTGATTCCGCTACTGGTCGAGACCGGGGGCGTTCGCCAGGTCCACCGCGTGCTGGTGGTCGATGTCGACGAGGCCGACCAGCGCATGCGCACGACGGCGCGCGATGGCGTCGACACCGCCCAGGTCGATGCGATCCTCGCCACACAGGCAAGCCGCGCCGCGCGCCTCGGCATGGCCGATGACGTGATCGACAACCGCGGCAGCCCACCCGAACTCGAGGCTCAGGTCGAAAAACTCCACCACCACTACCTGCGGCTCGCCGCTGAACGGGACTGGCCATCCCCTTTCGATACGCCGCGCCCGTCCCACAACCATACGGACCGGGTGGTATAGTGATCTGGATTCGCTCCCGCGTAGACCGTGCGCACCCAATCGAAGCGCACCTGGCGCGAGGTGGCCCATCCATCTCCGTGCGCCATCCGTTCCCGGGAACGCGACCACCGGACCGTCGCCTTGCATAACCGCGTCTATTACGAACAGCCCCTCAACGAGCGCATCCGCACGTTCCTGCGCCTGGAGATGCTGTTCCAGCAGGCGTGGCACCACCTGAACGGCGAGAGCGCCTGGGACAGCCGCGCCGCGCTCCATGCGCTCGACGAGATCTGCAACGTGTTCGGCCGTTCGGACCTCAAGACCGAGGTGCTCAAGGAACTCGAGCGCCAGACCGCGACGCTGGCGCGCATGGAGCGTAGCCCGGGGGTCGATCGTGGCCGGCTCGGCGAGATCCTCGACGAACTCGAGGTGCTTACGGATCGTCTCTATGAGCTCAGCGGCCAGCCTGGCTCGGCACTCAAGAACCACGAACTGCTCGGCAACATCCGCCAGCGCAGCACCATACCTGGCGGCACCTGTGCCTTCGACCTGCCGGCCTATCACCTCTGGTTGCAGTCACCGACCGAGGCGCGCGCCCAGGAGCTGAAGGGCTGGCTCGCGACTTTCGGCCCGATCCAGCAGGCGATCGAACTCGTGCTGCGCCTGACCCGGCACAGTGCGACCCCGACCCAGGAGGAGGCCTCTGACGGTTTCTTCCAGCGCAATCTCGACCCCAACCTGCCGTGCCAGATGATTCGTGTCGCGGTTTCCGAAGATGCCGGCTGTTTCGCCGAGATCAGCGGCGGGCGCCACCGCTTCACGGTGCGCTTCCTCACCCAGCCGAAACTCGCCCAGCGCGCTGTGCAGGCCACCGGGACAGTCCCGTTCGATCTGACCTGCTGCATTCTCTGATGGGATCCGACTCGCGTGAATCGGGCACCACCGTGGCGTGTCCCACCTGCGGCAAGCCGGTGGTCTGGGGGCCTGATGCCCCCGAACGCCCGTTCTGCTCGAAGCGCTGTCGCCTGATCGACCTCGGCGAGTGGCTCGATGGCAGCCGTACCATCCCCGGTGAGAACGCCGAGGGGAACGGACCACACTCCGACTCCGAGTAATCCCTGCGCAGTCGCTAAGCCGGCCTTCCGGGCCAGAATGCACCGATCCCGGCCACGCCGAAGCCGCCGGCCTCGCGCACCGCGTCCAAATCGTCCGGCGCGACACCCCCGAGGGCAT
>CBDTVS010000347.1:0-2464 GCA_965364245.1 uncultured Gammaproteobacteria bacterium
TGGCCTGCGTCATCCGCCGCTGTTCCTGCCGGTGGTCGCTCGCTTCTACCGCGGCATGCTGGTCACGGTGCCGCTGCACGTGCGCACCCTGGCGAGACCACTGCCGGCCCGCGAGATCCACGCCCTGCTCGCCGCGCACTACGCGGGGCAGGCGTTCGTGCGCGTGATGCCGTTCGGTGCCACCGAACCCGGCGACGCGGGTTTCCTCGACGCGACCGCCTGCAACGGCAGCAACCGACTGGAGCTGTTCGTGTTCGGCCACGACGAGCAGGTGGTGCTCGCCGCGCGGCTCGACAACCTCGGCAAGGGGGCCTCGGGTGCCGCGGTGCAGAACCTCAACATCATGCTCGGCCGCGACGAGACCACCGGGCTCGCCTGAACCGGCCTGCCGCGCGCTGCCCCTGCCACCCACTCATGGAGATGGTGTGTAGCGACCCGTTTCATTAGAATATTTCCACAAACTTAAATACATGCCGCCCGCGCGGCCATGCACGAGGGAGAACGAACGATGACCGAGCAGACACCCGCGGCCGACACGCACGACAACTAAACACCCGCAACCGACGCCGGACCCAAGCACGGCGGAACCCAATACCTGCTGGTGGGTGGTGCCGCGCTGGCCACGATGGCCTTCGTGGTCGGCCTCTGGATGCTCCGCGGCGGCAGCGTCGACTTGCTGCTCGGCCACGAGCCTGCCACCGCTGCGGCGGTTCCGGTCGAGACCTCATCCAACCCGGCACAGGCCAAGCAGGTGACCCGCGCTCCGCAGCCGGCCGTCGAGATGCCCGCTGTCGCCGCGACCGCCACGCCCAAGACCCAGCCGGGTCAACCGCTCGCGATCGCACCCAACGGCATGCCGGTGTTCGCCGCACCGCACGGCGTCGTGAACCCGCTGACGATGTGGCACGACCCGGTCTACTACCAGCAGTGGGGCCGGGTCGGCGCCACCTTCGTCAACCCCCTCGCCTACCAGCAGATCATGTTCCAGATGCTGCGCCACTCGATGCAGGCATGGGGCCTGGGTCAGCCGGTCACGGTCGCGGTCGGCGGCGACAGCGCACCTCGCGGCTGAGTCACGCCCGGTTCGCGGAGATCGCGACGGGGAAAACAAGAAGGGCGGCCAGTTGGCCGCCCTTCTTGTTTCGCGATGCCGCGCAAGGCGGCAGGTCGCTCAGTTGAATGCGTGTCCCGGCTTGAGGCCGATCGCGCGCAGGATCAGCGCCATCGGGCAGAAGCGGGTGAAGGCCGACTGGAACATCACCACCCCGACGAAGGTGGTGAAGATCAGCCACAGCGGCGAGTGGACCTGGGAGAGGCCCACACTGGCCAGGATGAAGAGGCCGGCGATCGCCAGCACGGCGCGATCAATGTTCATTGCGAGTCTCCTTCGGGGAGCGTCCCCGGCAGTCATTAAATAAGTATCCTCTAATATACTTTATTTGCTGCCGGATGCAACCCCCTCCCGGGGATAGAGGCGCATGGAACTCAGGTGGACGGCGGTGTGTCGAGTGCAGCCGCGTCGCGTTGCGCCCGCTCGCCGTCGAAGTAGGGGCGCAACGTCGGCCACTGGTTCAGCGAATTGTCGTAGTGGGCACCGATGCCGAGCACCACGCCACCGACCGCACCGCAGAGCAGGACGATCCAGCCCGTCGCGTCATCTTGCGCGGCGGCCAGGCCCAGGCCGAGCAGCACCGCCCCGCAGCAGTAGAGCACCGTGCGCAGCCGGCGGAGCTTGGCCAGTTCGCCCTCCTCGTCGGCAGCCAGCGCGGCAATCGCCCTGAGGATCGTGCGCCGCCGTTTCTCTTCGCGTGTCATCGAACAGCCCTCCCACGCCGATCTTAGAGCAGTCCGGACCGCCGCCGGCTACCTGCGCGGACCGATGACGGGTTACCTTGACACCTGCCACGCCACAAAGGAACGCGCCGCGATGACCATGGTCCTGATCGGGCTCGCCCTGCTCGCCTGCATGGTCGGCCTGTTCTGGCTCAAGAACGCGACGCGCAAGCCGTGGCTCGCGAAGCTCGCCTACAGCGAACCGGTCGCGCGCCTGACCCTGGTCGGGCTGGTTCTGGTCGTCCTCGGTGCGCTGTCGATGGTCGCCGAGCTGTTCGGCTGATGCGCGATCAGCCCGGCGATCGGCGCACGAAAATCATCGCCAGGGCGAGTACGAGCGTGACGGCAAACGTCAGGCCGAGACCGGCGACGACCACCACCGGCAACGCACGCGCGTAGCCGTCGCCGATCAGGGCCACCCCGGAGAGCTCCTCGACCCCGACCAGGGCCAGGAACACCCCGATGTAGAGCACCGCCGGCAGCACCGAGAAGACCGCGCAGCGCAGGAGGGCGGCGCGGCGCGTGCGTTGCCCACGCCTGAAACAGAGCAATTGCCGAACCAGCACCGCCAGCGGCCCCAGCAGCACCGCGAGCGAGACCAGCGACATCAGCTGTTCCGGCATGGTACTCA
>CBDTVS010000348.1:0-2437 GCA_965364245.1 uncultured Gammaproteobacteria bacterium
TCATGGCGCTGGCCAACCCCAACCCGGAGATCCTGCCCGACCAGGTCGAGGCGGTGCGCGACGACGCGGTGGTCTGTACCGGGCGCTCCGACTACCCGAACCAGGTCAATAACGTCCTCTGCTTCCCGTTCATCTTCCGCGGCGCGCTCGACGTCGGCGCAACGACCATCAACCGCGAGATGGAGATCGCCTGCGTGCACGCGGTCGCCGAACTGGCCCGGGTCGAGGCGGCCGATGCCTCGCGTGCCTACGGTGGCCACGAGCTGCGCTTTGGGCCGAAGTACGTGATCCCACAGCCGTTCGATCCGCGGCTGATCAGCGCGGTGGCGCCGGCGGTGGCGCGCGCGGCGATGGAGAGCGGTGTCGCGACCCGGCCGATCGAGGACTTCGACGCCTACCGGCGCAAGCTCAAGACCTTCGTCTACAAGTCGGGCCAGGTGATGCGCCCGCTGTTCGAGCAGGCCAAGACCGAGCCGATGCGTATTACCTACGCCGAGGGCGAGGACGAACGGGTGCTGCGCGCGACCCAGGAGGTGGTCGACGAAGGGTTGGCGAAACCGACCCTGGTCGGACGCCGCGCCGTCATCGAGATGCGCATCGAGCGCCTCGGCCTGCGCATCCGTCCGGAGCGCGATTTCCAGGTCGTCGATCCGCAGGACGACCCGCGCTTCCGCGATTACTGGCAGCTCTACCACCAGCTCATGGAGCGGCGCGGCATCACGCCGCAGATCGCGCGCGTGATGGTGACCACGCGCACCACGGTGATCGCCGCGCTGTCGCTGGCGCGCAACGAGTGCGATGCCATGATCTGCGGCCTCACCGGGCGTTACCTGAGCCACCTGCGGCACATCGAGGAGATCGTCGGCCTGCAGCCCGGCGTACGCACGCCGGCGGCGATGACCGTGCTGATCCTCAACAAGGGCACGCTGTTCATCACCGACACCAACGTCAACATCGATCCCGACGCCGAGGACCTGGCACAGATCGCCATCCTCGCCGCGCGCGAGGTGCGTACCTTCGGCATCGAGCCCAAGGTGGCGCTGATCTCGCACTCCAATTTCGGCAGCTTCGACGATGCCGGGGCGCAGCGGATGCGCGACGCCCTGGCGCGGATCCGCACGCTGGCGCCGGACCTGCTGGTCGAGGGCGAGATGCATGCCGATGCGGCGCTCTCCGAGGAGGTCCGCCTGCGGGTCTTCCCGAACTCCATGTACAAGGGGGGCGCCAACCTGCTGGTGATGCCGAACCTCGATACCGCCCACGCCTCGTTCAACCTGCTCAAGATCCTCGGCGGCGGGGTGTCGGTCGGACCGATTCTGCTCGGGGTCAAGCAGCCGGCGCACGTGCTGACCGCGTCGGCGTCGGTGCGTACCATCGTCAACATGACCGCGCTGGCCGGCGTCGATGCGCTCAAGTCGCATACGCCCCAGCTGTTCGACAGCCTGTCTGCAACCGCCAACTGAGGCGCCTGACCGGGAGGGAACCATGAGCCGCACCATCGGACCGATCGACGCCTGCGTCTTCGACGCCTACGGCACCCTGTTCGACGTCGCCGCCGCGGCCGCGCGCTGCCGCGACGACCTGCACGGCAAGGCCGACCAGCTGGCCGAGGTGTGGCGACTGAAGCAGTTGCAGTACACCTGGCTGCGCAGCCTGATGCGCCGTTACGTTGATTTCACGCAGGTCACTGGTGACGCGCTGGACTACGCGCTGGCCGCGGTCGGCATCGACGACCTGCCGCTGCGCGAGCGGCTGATGGCGCTCTACATGGAACTCGACGCCTATCCCGAGGTGCCGGAGATGCTGCGCCGGCTGCGTGCCGGCGGCCTGAAGACCGGGATTCTGACCAACGGCTCGCCGAAGATGATCGACGCCGCGGTCGCCAGTGCCGGCATCGGCGATCTGCTCGACGCGGTACTGACCGTCGATCCGCTCGGCATCTACAAGCCCGATCCTTCGGTCTACCAGCTCACGCCGGACCGTTTCGGCGTGCCGGTCGAGCGCATCGCGTTCATGTCCTCGAACGCATGGGATGCGGCCGCTGCAGCCGACTTCGGCATGACCGTGGTGTGGGTCAACCGCTTCGGCCAACCGCCCGAGCGGCTGCCGGGGACGCCGGTGGCCGAACTGACCTCTCTCGAGGGGTTGCCGGAGCTGCTCGGGGTTTAGATCGCCCAGAGCGCGCGTCAGCGCTCGGCGACCTGCGACGGGGTGCAGCGGGCGCGGGCCAGGAACTCGCGCAGGTGCAGGATCTCGGAACGGCCCAGCGTGTGGCCGTGGTGCGGCCGGTGCAGAATGCCCTCGGCGCCGTTGAGCAGTACCTTGAGCCGCGCCCCGGAGAGGTTCTCGATCTCGGCGCCGAGGTGATGCAGTAGGGACTCGGCCTCGCGCCAGTGGATGTTGCCGCTCGGCGGGTCGCTGAACAGGCTGGTCAGCA
>CBDTVS010000349.1:0-2376 GCA_965364245.1 uncultured Gammaproteobacteria bacterium
AGCGCGCTCAGCTGCGCCCGGTTGACACGCGTACAGCCGGCCAGCGCGGCGGCCAGGCGCTCACCGCGAATCGGCTTGAGCAGGTAGTCGACGGCATGGTGATCGAACGCCTCGAGGGCGTACTCGCCGTAGGCGGTGGTGAAGATGACCGCCGGTGGCGTGGCAAGGCCGGCGAGGTGCCGGGCCGCCTCGAGGCCGTCCATGCCCGGCATGCGGATGTCGAGCAGCACCACGTCGGGCCGCAACCGCTCGGCCGCCTCGAGCGCCGCCCTGCCGTTGCCGGCCTCGCCGACCACCTCGACGCCCGGCAGCTCGCGGAGCTGGCGTGTCAGCCGCTCTCGCGCGAGCGGTTCGTCGTCGACGACCAGCGCGCGCATCAGCCCGCCTCCCGCGCCGGCAGGCGCAGGGTGGCGCGGAAGCGGTCCTCGGTCTGCAGCGTCTCCAGCAGCCCGTCGCGGCCAAAGAACGCCTCGAGGCGCGCGCCGATGTTCTCCAGTGCCATGTGGTGACCTCCTCCACGGCGGTTCCCGGGTGCCGGCAGCGGGTTCTCGATCACCAGCACGTTCAGCTCGTCCTCGCGGCTCCCGTGGACGCGCAGCGTACCGCCTTCGGCACGCGGCTCGATGCCATGGTAGACGGCGTTCTCGAGCAGTGGCTGCACGATCAGCGGCGGCATCGCCAGCTCGCCGTCGAGCTCATCGACCTGCCAATCGATGCGCAGGCGGAGCCGCAACTGCTCGATGTTGAGGTAGCTGCGCGCGAGCCCGAGTTCGACCTCGAGGGGCACCCCCTCCTCGGCATCGGCCAGGCTCGCCCGGAACAGCTCGGCGAGGTCCTCGATGGTCGCCTCGGCAACCTCCGGCCGGGAACGCGTCAGGCTCGCGACGGTGTTGAGACTGTTGAACAGGAAATGGGGACGGATGCGTGCCTGCAACGCCTCGAGGTGGGCGCGTGATTCTGCGAGTACCTGGCGTCGCCACTGGTGGCGCACGTAGAAGTAGCGCAGCGAGACCGCCGCGGCGATCGCACCGATCGCCAGGCTGCGCCAGACGAAGCCGTCGCGCCAACCGGGCGGCAGCAGCGTGTCGAGTCCGAGCCGATCGGCGAGGGCGAGCGCCACCAGCGCCACCCCGAGGATGGTGCCGAGCAGGAGCAGGTACGCGGCACTCGCCGCCGGCACGTCGCCGAGGCGCGCGAGGTGGCGGCGCGCCAGGCACAGCAACGCGGTGCCGGTCAGCGCCACCCACTGGACGTAGAGCGAGACCAGGCCGAGATCGGCCCAGCGGTCGCCGTCGGCGGCCGGCGCCAGCGTCAGCACCAGCGCCAGCATCTCGCCGATCACCACCACGGCGAAAACGATGCGCAGCCCGCAGAAATCGGGCAGGAAGGTGGTCGGCAAGTCGTTGGCGCTCGACTGGCGTCCCACGGCGGAGACTCGCTGTTTCACGCGCCAAGTCTACCCGCTCGGGGCGCTGGGGCGACTGCTATACTGCGCGGCCTTCGGGACGATCGATCACGGGCAGCAGCGATGAGCGACGACAAGCCGGCCGACAAGCTCTGGGGTGGGCGGTTCAACGAGCCGACCGACGCCTTCGTCGAGGATTTCACCGCCTCGGTCGGCTTCGATCGGCGCCTCTACCGGCAGGACATCGCCGGCTCGATCGCCCACGCCACGATGCTCGCCAGCTGCGGCGTGCTCAGCGAGACCGACGCCGCGCAGATCATCGCCGGGCTCGAGGGCATCCGCGACGCCATCGAGGCGGGCGAGTTCGACTGGTCGGTCGGCCTCGAGGACGTGCACATGAACGTCGAGGCGCGCCTGACCGAGCGGGTCGGCGACGTCGGCAAGCGGCTGCACACCGGCCGCTCACGCAACGACCAGGTCGCGACCGACCTGCGCCTCTGGTTGCGTGACGAGATCGACGTCGTCTGCGCCACGCTGCTGCGGCTGATGCAGGGCCTGACCGATCTCGCCGAGCGCGAGGCGGAGACCATCATGCCCGGCTTCACGCACCTGCAGGTCGCACAGCCGGTCACCTTCGGTCACCACGTGCTGGCCTGGTTCGAGATGCTGCGGCGCGACCACGGGCGCATGCGCGACTGCCGCGCGCGACTCAACGTCATGCCGCTCGGCGCCGCGGCCCTCGCCGGCACCAGCTTCCCGATCGACCGGACGGTGACCGCCGGGCTGCTCGGCTTCGATGCCGTGGCCGAGAACTCGCTCGACGCGGTCAGCGACCGCGACTTCGCGATCGAGTTCTGCGCCGCTGCGAGCCTGACCATGACCCACCTCTCGCGCATCGCCGAGGAACTGGTGCTGTGGTCCTCCGCGCAGTTCGATTTCATCCGGCTGCCCGACCGTTTCTGCACCGGCTC
>CBDTVS010000350.1:0-2368 GCA_965364245.1 uncultured Gammaproteobacteria bacterium
CCCGCGCGCGCGTCGCGCCGCTTCGAATCCGAGCCGCGCCCAGACATGAGCGTTGAGGTCGACGCGCTGCTGAAGGAAAAGCACGGGCCGCTGATCGATGCGCGCACCGCCGAGCGTTTCCGCGGCGACAAGGAACCGATCGACCCGGTCGCCGGGCGGATCCCGGGGTCACTGAGCCTGCCGCTGCAGGGCAATCTCGACGAGCGCGGGCGCTACCTGCCGGCAGCCGAACTGCGCGAGCGCTACACGTCCCTGCTCGGAGACGCCGCCCCGGAGTCGGTGGTGCACTACTGCGGATCCGGGGTCAGTGCCTGCCACAACGTGCTCGCGATGGAGCACGCCGGCCTGCACGGCTCCCGGCTCTACGTCGGTTCCTGGAGCGAGTGGATCCGCGACCCGCAACGCCCGGTCGAGACCGGCTGAGACGCCGCCTCAGCTGTCGGCGAGGCAGCGCGCGAGCGTGTCGCCCAGGCGCCGCATCATCGTGAAGTAGAGCTCCGGTCCCGGCGCGAGGCCGCTGCCGAGCGGATCGAGTGCCGCGAGCCGCACGCCGCTCTCGGCGACCAGGCGTTCGGCCTGCTGCGGCGGGAACTGCGGCTCGACGAACAGGCACGTCACCGCGCCCTGCTGGACCAGACCCCGAAGTTTGGCGTAGCGCTGCGCGTTGACCGGGCGCTCGGCGGAGAGCGTGAAGGCGCCGACCGGATTCAGGCCGTAGCGCGCCTCGAGGTACTGGTAGGCGTCGTGGTAGACGAGGTAGGGGAGCGTGGCGACCGGGGCAAGCCGCTGGCGCAGTTCCTCGTCCAGCGCGGTCAGCCGGGCGACCAGCGCCGTGGCGTTCTGCCGGTAGCGCTCGGCGTTGGCCGTGTCGACGCCGGCCAGGCCGATCGCGATGGCCTCGACCCAGGCGATCGCGTTGCGCGGGTCGAGCCAGACGTGCGGATCGGTAGCTTCGTCGTGGTCGTGCTCGGCCTCTTTCGAGGCAGCTTCGTCGTCCGTGGCGCCGTCGGCTTGCTGCCAGAGGCCGCCCTCGCGTCGGGGCAACCGCGTGACGCCCTTCAGGCTGCCAACCTCCAGCAGGTGGATGTGGTTTGGCAGGTGGCCGATCATCCGCGGCAGCGCGGTCTCCACCTGGGGATCGACCCAGATGATCACCTTGGCCCGGTAGAAGGCCTCGCTCTCGAGTGGGCTGAGCGTGTGACCGTGCGGGCTGGTGCCCGCCGGCAGCAGCAGCACGGGGCTGTCGATCCCCTCCATCACGCCGCTGACCAGCGAGTGGAGCGGGGCAATACTGGCCACCACGCTGCTCTCGGGCGCGAGGTGCTGGCTGTTGCGCAGGAACAGGATCGCCAGCAGCATCACGCTCAGCAGTACCGTGCTGGCGATGGCGGCGAACTTGAGGTTCGGGCCCTCCTGTTCGGGGGCGTCGTCGTCGTCGTGATCTTGTGTGTTCATGTTATGTTATAAAGTAACATGAATAGGCCGAATCATGGCACCCCCTTGAGCGACGCGCCCGCCCAGTTCCTCCGCCCCGAGCACGACCACGCCAGCTGCGTCGACACCGCGCTGCAACGCGCCGAAGGGTTATGCCGCAAGCGCGGCGCGCGCCTGACCGAGCTGCGCCGCCGCGTACTGGAGCTGGTCTGGGACAGCCATGCGCCGGTCGGCGCCTATGCGCTGCTCGACCGGATGGCGGAGGGTGGCACCCGGCCGGCACCGATCACCGTCTATCGCGCCCTCGATTTCCTGCAGGCGCACGGCCTGATCCATCGGGTCGAGAGCCTCAACGCCTTCGTTGGCTGTGAACATCCCGGCCAGGGGCACGGCAGCCAGTTCCTGATCTGCCGTGGCTGCCGGGCCGTGGCGGAGATCAACGACGCCCGCCTGGACCGCGCGATCGAGCGCACCGCGGCCGATGGCGGGTTCGCGCTGGCCGAGCGCCGCCTCGAACTCGAGGGGTGGTGTCGTCACTGTGCCGCCGAACGTGATGGGTGACGACCGGTCGCTGGTCGCCGCACGGCGCCTGGGTATCCGGCGTGGCGGGCAGGTGCTGCTCGAGGGGGTCGAGCTCGCGGTCTCACCGGGAGAGATCGTCACGCTGATCGGACCCAACGGCGCCGGCAAGACCACGCTGGTGAGTCTGCTGTCGGGCCTCGAACGGCCCGACAGCGGCCAGGTGACCCGCAAGCCCGGCCTGCGCGTCGGCTACCTGCCCCAGCGCCTGCAGGTCGACCCGGTGCTGCCGCTCGACGTCTCGCGACTGCTGACCCTGACCCGTCGCGCCGGACGCGCGGCGCAGCGCGAGGCGCTTGCTGAGGCCGGCGTGGCGCACCTGCTGCACAGCCCGGTGCAGCGCCTGTCGGGCGGT
>CBDTVS010000351.1:0-2346 GCA_965364245.1 uncultured Gammaproteobacteria bacterium
ACTACGACTTCGTCAAGGGCACCGCCGAGTGGTTCAGCGGCGGCAGGCTGAACGCCAGCCGTTGCGCCGGGCGGAAGCCGCAGCGCTGCAGGAAACGCAGCAGGCCGAAGTTGTCCCAGTAGACCATGGTGCGCACGGTCTCGACGCGCAGCGAAGCGAGGTTGGCGAGCAGCTGCGAGACCAGCGCCGCGCCGACCTGGCGGCCGTGGAACGACGGGTTCACGCCGAGCGTGTCGATCACCGCGGTGGTCGCGGTCTGACCGAATTCGCCGTAGTCGACCCGCGCCATGATGAAACCGATGACGATGCCGTCCTCCTCGGCGACCAGCGACAGGCGGATGCCCGACTGCTGCAGCACCTCGTCGACCTTGCGCCGGTAGTAGGCGGTGCGGTCGCGACCGGTGACCTTGGTGTCGATGCGCACCAGCGCCTGAAGGTCGGCGGCGTCGAGGCTACGCACCAGGACGTCGTCACGCGACAGCGCCTCGAAGTCGTCGCTGTTCGGGTCGCTGTAGTTCGGGTCCTGGGAGAACTGGTTGACCAGCTGCTGGGTGGTCGGATGCGAGGGCTTGTCCATGGTCTGTTCCCGTCTCAGAAATCGGTGCCGGTGGCGCCGCGCTCGAGCACCAGGCGGGGTGCCAGCGTGAAGCCGACCGCGGCGAAGAAGCCGAGCAGCTCGGGCTCGTCCCAGCCGGCCTGGGTCTGCAGCTCGCTGGCGCCACGCTCACGGGCCCCTGCAGCGAGCGCGTCCATCAGCGTGTGACCGATGCCGCTGGCCTTGTGCCCGGGGTCGACGGTCAGCGCGTCGAGCACGGCGACCGTCGCCGCGCCGCCGAACTCGCCGTCGAGGATGTGGGCCAGCGCGAAGCCGACCAGCGCGTCACCGCTGCAGGCGGCGAGCGCGACGAAGGTGCGCTCGTCGCGCGCCCGGGCCTTGATCCACTTCTCGAAGAATCCGCGTCGCGAGACCTCGCTCACGCGGCGGTCGACGGCCACCACCGCGTCGAGGTCGTCGACGGTGAGCGGACGGATCGTGATGTCGTTGTCGGCCATGCTAGCTCCTGTTCGTTGCCGGGCCGCCTCAGGAGGCCTTGGCCAGGCCACCCTGCTGCTGCAGCTTCTCGTGACGGAACGCGCCCCAGATCGCCGCGCCGATCGCGCCGGCGTAGATCGAGTCGGGATGCCCCTTGGCGTCGAGCTTGAGCTTCTGCGCCACCAGCGCCTCGTTGAGCGCCGCGACCAGCCCCTCGTCGAGGGCCAGGCCGCCGGTCATCAGCGTCACCCCTTCGCCGGCCTTGATCACCTTGAGCAGCTTGGCCAGGCGCCCGGCCATCGACAGGTGGATGCCCTTGAGGATGTTCGGTGCCGAAATACCGCGCGAGACCATGTTGATGACGTCGGTTTCGGCGAGCACCGCGCAGATGCTCGACACCGTCTCCGGGTCGTCGGCCTGCTTCGACAGCGGGCCGATCTCCTCCTGCGCGATGCCGAGGTAGCGCGCGATGTTCTCGAGGAACTGGCCGGAGCCGGACGCGCACTGGCTGGTCATGCGGTAGGAGAGCACCTTGCCGCGCTCGTCGACCTTGATCGCCTTGCCGTTCAGCGCGCCGATGTCGAGCACCGAGCGCGCCTCGGGCTCGAGGTAGATCGCGCCGCGCGCGTGGGTGGTCATCGAGAAGAAATGCCCGGTGGAGAAGGTGACGTTCTCGCCGTCGCCGGTGGTGGCGATGTAGTCGAAGTCGCCCTCCTGCATGCCGTGCGTCTCGAGCAACTCCTCGAACGCGCGCCGCGCGAGCTGCAGCGGGTCGCGGTTGCGGATGCGGTCGACGCGCTTGCCCAGCCACTCGACGTCGTCGCCGTCGACCCTGAACAGCACGGTCTTGACCGCACCGGTCCCCAGATCAATGCCTGCCGTGATTGCCATTACGCTGCCTCCATCACCGCGCGACGGGCGAACTCCGCGCCGCCCAGTGCCCCGGTGTAGATCGAGTTCGGATTGATGTTGATGGTGCGCTCGCCGTAGTTCTCCTCGACCAGCTTGCGCAGCTCGCGCACCGCGGCCTGGTTCTTGGCCACGCCGCCGGTGAAGGTGAACTCGTCGTCGACGCCACCGGAACGCGACAGGATCGACATCGCGCGCAGGATGATGGCGCGATGCAGCCCGGCCATGATGTCCTCGCGCTTCTCGCCGAGCGACAGGCGGTCGCGCAGCTCGGCGCCGGCGAACACCGTGCAGGTCGAGTTGATGCGCACGTTCTTGGTCGACTTCATCGCCAGCGGGCCGAGCTCGTGCAGGCCGAGGTTCATCTCGTCGGCGATGTAGCCGAGGTAGCGTCCGCAGCCGGC
>CBDTVS010000352.1:0-2336 GCA_965364245.1 uncultured Gammaproteobacteria bacterium
GACCAGCGTATCGGCACCGACCGCGCGCACCGCCTCGAGCAGCTTGGTCTCGTAAGGGCGTTCGCCACCATGGTCAAGGTCGCGGTAGTCGACCACGAACCCATCCTCGCGCAGCGCCGCAGCGTGACCACGCATCGCGGCGAGGAACAGCACCAGTTTCTGCTGATGGTGATGAACGTAGGTGCACAACCCGAGGTCCTCGGCCATGAACACCGGGGTTCCGCGCCAGTCCCGCAGGCCCGCTACCGGAAAGAGCTGATTGCCGAGCAGCATCAGCAGCGGGCGAGAACCACTCAAGGGCACGTTGCGAGGAAAAAAATCCGGGGCATGCCGATACGACCGCGACCGCGCGGCGAGGTTCGGCCGGTATTCATCTTGGTTTCAGGATCGGGGCGTAGGGTGCAGACCATTCAGAAAGGAGACGCCCGATGGCCAACAAGGATTCGATCTACGTCTGGGACCCCCTGGTCCGCACCTTCCACTGGACGCTGGTCACCGCCTACGCCCTCGCCTGGGCCACCGGCGACGACTGGATGAACCTCCACGAGATCGCCGGCTACACCGTCGGCGGGCTGCTGCTGTTTCGCCTCGTCTGGGGCCTGGTCGGCACGCGGCACGCGCGCTTCGGTGACTTCGTGCGCCCACCGCGCGAGGTGCTGCGCTACCTCAGGGACGTGGCCCTGTTCCGCGCCCCGCGCTACGTCGGGCACAACCCGGCCGGCGGCGCGATGGTCCTCGCCCTGCTGGTCACGTTGCTGCTGACCGTGGTGACCGGCGTGCTCGCGCTCGGCGGCGAGGAGTTCCGTGGCCCCGCGGCCGGCCTCGCCACGACCCTGGGCGACGCCGGCGCCGAATTCCTCGAGGAGGCGCACGAGGTGCTGGCCAACCTCACCCTGCTGCTGGTCTTCGCCCACGTCGGCGGCGTGCTGGTCGCCAGCTTCCAGCCCCACGAGAACCTGGTGCGGGCGATGTTCACCGGCCGCAAGCCGCGCGCCAGCGACCACTGATCACGAACGAGAGAAAGGAGTCTCGCATGCACCGCACGACCTTCACCCTGATCCTGCTCGGCGCGCTCGGCACGGCCCACGCCGGTGCCGTAGACGAGTTGCTGGCCAACTATGCCGGCACCGGCGCCGGCCCGTTCGATGCCCAGCGCGGGGCCAGCTTCTGGCAGACCATGCGCCCCGGGCCCGAAGGCCAGATGCGCAGCTGTGGTGACTGCCACGGCGACGACTTCACCCGGCCCGGGCGCCACGTCCGCACGCGCAAGCCGATCGAGCCCATAGCGCCGTCGGCCAACCCGAAACGCCTGACCGACACCGCCGAGATCGAGAAGTGGTTCCGCCGCAACTGCGACTGGACCGTCGGACGCGAATGCACCGCCCAGGAGAAGGGCGACCTGCTCGCCTTCCTGCGCACCCTTTGACCCGAGGAGTCCCGAGATGAAGAACACGACCCTGGCCCTGGCCACCCTGCTCACCAGCGCACTGTTCGTCGCCGCCTGCAGCGAGGGGCACGCCGATGACGACCGCGACGACCACCGCAGCACCTCGAGCCTCTCCGGCTGGCTGCAGCGCGTGGCCCACGACGATGACGATGACGACGACGTCCGCACCCGGCTGCTCACCGCCGCCGACCCGCGCTATACGGACGAGTGCGGTGCCTGCCACCTGGCGTTCCCGCCCGGGCTGCTGTCGCGTGCCGACACCGCACGGCTGTTCGACGGCCTGTCCGATCACTTCGGCGACAACGCCAGCCTCGACCCGCAACTGACCGCCGAGTTGCGCAGCTTCGCGCTGGCCAACGCCGGCTGGAACGACCGCGCGACCACCTCGCGCAGCGAGCCACCACGCATCACCACCACCCCGTGGTTCGTGCGCGAACACGACGAGGTGCCGGCGCGCCTGGTGGCCGGCAACCCCGAGGTCGGCAGCTTCAGCAACTGCACCGCGTGCCACACCCGGGCCCAGGCCGGTTCTTACCGCGAGCGCGAGATCGACATCGCCGGCTACGGCCGCTGGGACGATTGAGCGGGCCCGGCTATGCTTGCCGGCATGCCGGTCCGGACGCTGCTCCTGCTGCTCGCGCTCGGCCTGCCGCCGGTGGGTCACGCCGCCGCTGACGACCACGCCAGGGCCCGGGCCTGGGTCGAAGCGGGCCGCGTCCTGCCGCTCGCCGAGATCCTTGCGCGGCTGCCGCCGGATCTCGACGGTCGGCTGCTCGAGGCCGAGCTCGAGGAGGAGCACGGGCGGCCGGTCTACGAACTCGAGTGGCTGACCCCGGACGGCCAGGTGCTCGAGCTCGAGATCGATGCCCGCGACGGCACGCTGCTCGAG
>CBDTVS010000353.1:0-2335 GCA_965364245.1 uncultured Gammaproteobacteria bacterium
CACGACGCTGGCCGCGATGGTCGATTTCATCAACGACACCAAGCCCGATCACGTGCTCACGGTGGAAGATCCCATCGAATTCGTCCACGAGAGCAAGAAGTCGCTGATCAACCAGCGCGAGGTGCACCGGGACACGCTGGGCTTCAACGAAGCGCTGCGTTCGGCACTGCGGGAAGACCCCGACATCATCCTGGTGGGTGAGATGCGCGACCTGGAGACCATCCGCCTGGCGCTGACCGCCGCCGAGACCGGTCACCTGGTGTTCGGCACGCTGCACACGGTGTCGGCGGCCAAGACCATCGACCGCATCATCGACGTGTTCCCGGCGGCCGAGAAGGACATGGTCCGCTCGATGCTCTCCGAGGCGCTGCGCGCGGTCATCTCGCAGACGCTGATGAAGAAGATCGGCGGCGGGCGCATCGCGGCGCACGAGATCATGATGGGCACCCCGGCGATCCGTAACCTGATCCGCGAGAACAAGGTCGCGCAGATGTACTCGTCGATCCAGACCGGCACCTCGATGGGCATGCAGACGCTCGAGCAGTGCCTGGTCGACCTGGTGCGCAAGGGCCTGGTCAGCATGCAGGACGCGCGGCAGAAGGCGAACGTCAAGGAGAGCATCCGCTAGGCGCGGGCGCACGGGAGAAAGGCCATGGATTTCGTCGATCTGCTCAAGATGTGTGTCGAACAGAAGGGCTCGGACATCTTCATCACCGCGGGCGCTGCGCCGTCGATCAAGATCAACGGCGTGATCAACCCGGTCACCGAGAAGCCACTCAACCCGGAGGCCGCGCGCAAGGTCGTCTACGACATCATGAACGACAAGCAGCGCTCCGAGTTCGAGCAGTCGAGCGAGTGCAACTTCGCGATCAGCGCCGCGGGCGTCGGCCGCTTCCGTGTCAACGTCTTCGTCCAGCGCAGCAACGTCGGTATGGTGCTGCGCCGCATCGAGACCACGATCCCGACCTTCGAGGACCTGAAGCTGCCGCCGATCCTCAAGGATCTGGCGATGACCAAGCGCGGCATGGTGCTGTTCGTTGGCGGCACAGGTACCGGTAAGTCGACCTCGCTGGCGTCGATGATCGGCTACCGCAATCGCACCTCGAAGGGGCATATCATCACCATCGAGGACCCGATCGAGTACGTGCACCAGCACGACGGCTGCATCGTCACCCAGCGCGAGGTCGGCGTGGACACCGTGTCCTACGACGTGGCGCTGAAGAACACCCTGCGCCAGGCGCCCGACGTCATCCTGATCGGCGAGATCCGTCACCAGGAGACCATGGACTACGCCATCGCGTTCGCCGAGACCGGCCACCTGGTGCTGGCGACGCTGCACGCCAACAACGCCAACCAGGCGATGGACCGCATCATCAACTTCTTCCCCGAGGAGCGCCGTGACCAGCTGTTCATGGACCTGTCGCTGAACCTCAAGGCGGTAGTCGCGCAGCTGCTGATCCCACGCAAGGACGGCAAGGGCCGGCGCGCGGCGATCGAGGTCCTGATTAACACCCCGCTGATGGCCGATCTGATCGGCAAGGGCGAGGTGCACGAGATCAAGGCGCTGATGAAAGAGTCCACCGAGCACGGCATGCAGACCTTCGACCAGGCGCTGTTCCAGCTCTACAAGGAGGGCGAGATCACCCGCGACGACGCCCTGCTCTACGCCGACTCGGCGAACGAGGTGCGCCTGATGATCAAGCTCGACCAGTCCGAGGGCGATCCGCGCAAGTTCGTCGAGGGCTTCGACGGCCTCTCGATCGAGGACCAGGACGACGAGTCGTTCTTCCGCGAGTAGGGCGCGGGCGGGTCAGCCGGGCGTTGCGCGGAACGCCGCGACGCTGTCCGCTGCGAACACCGGGCCGTCGACGCAGACCCGTTTCATCGCCGGGCCATCCGGCGTGATGATCTCGACCACGCAGCCGGCACAGCCGCCGACCGCGCACGCCATGTACTCCTCCAGCGACAGCTGCCCCGGAAGCCCGTAGTCGCGCGCCAGCGCGGCGGCCGCGGCGAGCATGGGCTCGGGTCCGCAGGCATACAGCTCGACCTCGGCACGCGCCGCGTCGTCGAGGGCGTCGAGCCAGAGGCGGGCGAGATCCGTGACGTAGCCGTCGTGGCAGCCGGGATAGCCCTGCAGGCTGGCCAGGCGGCTCGGCACGCCCCAGTCCTCGAGCAGCGGCATGCACGCGATCACGCCGTCCGGGAGCTGCGGCAGCAGGATCGTCGACGGTCGCGTGGGGAACGGGAAGGGCACCTCGGAGCCGAGGAATGCCACCGGCCGGAAGTCGTCACGGCGGCGCAGGTGATCGGCGAGGAAGATCATCGGCGAGGT
>CBDTVS010000354.1:0-2319 GCA_965364245.1 uncultured Gammaproteobacteria bacterium
CGGAACTGGAGGTCCACCGCGCCGTCATCGCCGGCCACCTGGAGCAGGCAGTCCTCCTCGGTGGCCTGGTCGGCCTGCAGGCAACCCATGAGCGCGACCGCCACGCCGCAGGTGCGGCATGCCGGGTCACCGGATGGTTGGCGCTTACTCGCCGCCCTCGGTCGGCTCGCTGCCGGAAGGCACCTCGCCGGGCGCGATCTCCTCGCCCTCTTCTTCCTCCTCTACCGCAACGTGCTGCAGGTGGATCGAGGCGACCACCTGGTCCTGATCCTCGCCCTGGGCCAGCGCCGGGATCACGACCCCCTCGGGAAGCTTGATCTCAGACAGATGCACGAGGCCGTTGAGTGGCACTTGCGAGATGTCGACCTCGAGGTACTCCGGCAGGTCGGCCGGCAGACACTCGATCTCGGCCTCGATCAGGTTGTGCGAGACCATGCCGCCCTCCTTGACCCCGGGGGCGACGTCCTCGCCGAGGAAGTGCAACGGCACGTGCATGCGCAGCTTCTGCTTGGCGCTGGTGCGCAGCAGGTCGACGTGCATGATGCGCGCCTTGAACGGATGGCGCTGCACGGCCTTGAGCACCGCCTTCTGCGTCTTGCCGTCGACCTTGACGTCGAGGATGTGCGAATAGAACGACTCCTGCGCGAGGTTGCGCAGCATGATGTCGTGGTCCAGCGTCAGCGACTGCGGCGGCTGGTCCGCACCATAGATAATCGCCGGGACCTTGTTCGCCTTGCGCAGGCGGCGGCTCGCACCTTTCCCCACGTCCTGGCGAGTCTCGGCATTGATTTCGAAACTCAGGCTCATCGTTTTCACTCCAGTCAATAAAACGCCTTGCGGCGAACGCCTCCCCCGCGACCAGGTTCGGCACCATGACGCCCGGCCACCCGGCCGGACGCGGCGGTCAGTCCATGTACAGGCTGCTGACCGATTCCTCGCGATGGATACGCGCCATCGCCTCCGCGAGCATCCCGGCCACGCTGAGCACGCGGATGCGTCCGCATCCACGCGCCGCCTCGCTGAGCGGGATGGTGTCGGTGACCACCAGCTCGTCGAGTTCCGAGCCGCTGATGTT
This sequence comes from uncultured Gammaproteobacteria bacterium, assembly GCA_965364245.1. Taxonomy (GTDB): domain Bacteria; phylum Pseudomonadota; class Gammaproteobacteria; order QNFN01; family QNFN01; genus QNFN01. Next base: position 1,076 of record CBDTVS010000354.1, read on the forward strand.
CTCGATCGCCCGCCCCGACAGCACCGGGTGGGTGCAGTAGGCGTAGACGCTCTTGGCGCCGAACTTCTTCAGCGCCTTGGCCGCCTGGCACAGCGTGCCGGCGGTATCGACCATGTCGTCGACGATCACGCAGGTGCGCCCCTCGACGTTACCGATGATGTGCATGATCTCGGCCTCGTTCGGCCGCGGCCGGCGCTTGTCGATGATCGCCAGGTCCGCGTCGTCGAGCCGCTTGGCCAGGGCCCGCGCGCGCACCACACCACCTACGTCGGGCGAGACGACGATCAGGTCCGGGTACTTCTGCCGCCAGACGTCGCCGAGCAGGATCGGCGAGGCGTAGACGTTGTCGACCGGCACGTTGAAGAAGCCCTGGATCTGGTCAGCGTGCAGGTCGACGGTCAGCACCCGGTCGACGCCGGCGATGTCGATCATGTCCGCGACCATCTTCGCGGTAATCGGCACGCGCACCGAGCGCGGCCGGCGATCCTGGCGCGAGTAGCCGAAGTAGGGGATCACCGCGGTGATGCGCGCCGCCGAGGCACGGCGGATGGCGTCGACCATCACCAGCAGTTCCATCAGGTTGTCGTTGGCCGGGTTGCAGGTGGGCTGGACGATGAACACGTCCTTGCCGCGCACGCTGTCGATCACCTCGACCATCACCTCGCCGTCGCTGAACTTGCCGACCGCCGCCTTGCCGAGCTGCAGGTTCAGGCGCGTGGCGATCGCCTGGCTGAGCTCCGGGTTGGCGTTGCCGGAGAACACCATCACGTTCTCGCTGGCGAGGCGGTCGTCGACGACTGTGTTCACGCTGTGATCCTTGACTGATCCTGTTTGGCTGGGGCGCCAGGATTATTCGGGCCTTCGGCCCTCACCCCTTCGGGGCCGGCTCCGCTGCGCTCCGCCGTTCAAATCCGCTGCGCGGATTTGTCGAACCTCTAGCTTCTCATCCTGACGCCACTCGAGATGACAGCCAGGCACCTAAACTATGGCTGGGGCGCCAGGATTCGAACCTGGGAATGCCGGTACCAAAAACCGGTGCCTTACCACTTGGCTACGCCCCAACAACCTCTCACATTGTGCCGCATCCCACGCCCGGTCCGGGGCGCCAGGATGATTCGGGCCTGCGGCCCTCACCCCTCCGGGGCCGCCGCCGCTCCGCGGCGACGTTCATCCCCGCTGCGCGGGGCTGTCGAACCTGGGAATGCCGGTACCAAAAACCGGTGCCTTACCACTTGGCTACGCCC
>CBDTVS010000355.1:0-2316 GCA_965364245.1 uncultured Gammaproteobacteria bacterium
CGGCACGCTGTTCGAGGAACTGGGCTTCAACTACATCGGCCCGATCGACGGCCACGACCTGCCGACGCTGGTGGTCGCGCTGCGCAACCTGCGCGAGCGCCAGGGTCCGCAGTTCCTGCACATCGTCACGCAGAAGGGCAAGGGCTACCCGCCGGCCGAAGCCAAGCCGCTCACCTACCACGGCGTCGGCCGCTTCGACCCGAGCAACGGCAAGCTGCACAAGGGCGCGCCGACCGGGCCGAGCTACTCGGCCATCTTCGGCGACTGGCTCTGCGAAGCCGCCGAACGCGAGCCGCGCGTGGTCGCGATCACGCCGGCGATGTGCACCGGCTCGGGCATGACCAAGTACGCAGAGCGCTTCCCGGACCGCTTCTTCGACGTCGGCATCGCCGAACAGCACGCGCTGACCCTGGCCGCCGGCATCGCCTGCGACGGCCTGCGCCCGGTCGTCGCGATCTACTCGACCTTCCTGCAGCGCGCCTACGACCAGCTGATCCACGACATCGCGCTGCAGAACCTGCCGGTGCTGTTCGCGATCGACCGCGCCGGCTTCGTCGGCGCCGACGGCGCAACCCACGACGGCCTGTTCGACCTGAGCTACCTGCGCTGCATCCCGAACCTGGTGGTGATGACGCCGAGCGACGAACAGGAGTGCCGGCGCATGCTCGCCACCGGCCTCGCCCACGACGGGCCGACGGCGGTGCGCTACCCGCGCGGCACGGGCCCCGGGGTCACGCCCGGCGAGGCCACCCCGCTCGCCATCGGCGAGGCCGAGGTGCGCCGCGACGGTCGCCAGGTCGCGCTGCTCGCCTTCGGCAGCCTGGTGCCGGTGGCGCTGGAGGTGGGCGAGGCGCTCGACGCGACCGTGGTCGACATGCGCTTCGCCAAGCCGATCGACACCGCGCTGGTCGAGCGCATGGCCTCCAGCCACGACCTGCTCGTGACCCTCGAGGAGAACGTCGTCGCCGGCGGCGCCGGCTGCGGTGTCGCCGAGCACCTGCACCGGGGTGGCCGGCCCTGCCGGCTGCTGCAGCTCGGCATTCCCGACCGCTTCTTCGCCCACGGCACCCAGGCCGGCCTGCTGGCCGAGGCCGGGCTCGACGCCGCGACGATCCAGACACGGATCCGCGCAGCGCTCGCCGGGGACGGCACCAAATCCGACTAATCTGGTAAACTATTGCCACGACGCCGGATCTTCGGCGCCGTTATCGATGCCAAGGACACCGTGATGAGCACCACCGCCGCCAAGATGGTTGACGTCCAGAGCAGCAAGGACACGCGCCAGATCGCGATCAACAAGGTCGGGATCAAGGACATCCTGCACCCGGTGCGGGTGCGCGACCGCAGCGACGGCGAACAGCACACCATCGCCAACTTCAACATGTACGTGAACCTGCCGCACAACTTCAAGGGCACGCACATGTCGCGCTTCGTCGAGATCCTCAACGGTCGCGAGAAGGAGATCAGCGTCGAGTCCTTCGAGGAGATGCTGCTCGAGATGGCCGACCGCCTCGAGGCCGAGTCGGCGCACATCGAGATGTCGTTCCCCTACTTCGTCAACAAGGCGGCGCCGGTGTCGAAGGTCATGAGCCTGCTCGACTACCACGTGACGCTGATCGGCGAGGCGTGCAAGGGGAAGATCTCCACGTGGATCAAGGTGCTGGTGCCGGTCACCAGCCTGTGCCCCTGCTCCAAGCAGATCTCGGAGCGCGGCGCGCACAACCAGCGCTCGCACGTGACCGTCAACGTGCGCACCTGCGGCTTCGTCTGGATCGAGGAGATCATCGACCTGGTCGAGGCCGAGGCCTCGTGCGAGCTCTACGGCCTGCTCAAGCGCCCCGACGAGAAGTTCATCACCGAGCGCGCCTACGACAACCCGAAGTTCGTCGAGGACATGGTGCGCGACGTCGCCGCGCGGCTCAACGAGGACGAGCGTATCTGTGCCTACGTGGTCGAGTCGGAGAACTTCGAGTCGATCCACAACCACTCGGCCTACGCGATGATCGAACGCGACAAGGAGGCCGACGCGGCCTGACCATCACCGTTTGCCTTGTGGGTCGGGCTTCAGCCCGACCGGTTTGAATGTCGGGCTGAAGCCCGACCCACATCCCAACGACCATCCCCAGCGGTTCGGCAACCAACCGTCAACGCGAACGCAACTCCATCAGCGCTTCGCCCTTGCTGATCTGCACGCTGCCGAGGAAGGTCATGCCGAGCAGCGGCCAGCGCGGCAGCTGGCCCTCGAGTACCGCGGCGCGCACATTGCGCTGCTTGATGCCACCGACCGCGATCTCGTCGATGGTCAGCGAGTAGGCG
>CBDTVS010000356.1:0-2282 GCA_965364245.1 uncultured Gammaproteobacteria bacterium
TCGCCGACCCCGCCGTGCCCGGGGAAGTGCTTGGCCACCGCGGCCATGCCGGCCGACTGCATGCCGCGCATGTAGGCGATGGCCAGGTCGGCGACGCTGTCGGGGCTGCGCCCGAACGAACGGTCGCCGATCACGCCACCGGCATGGCGGCGCAGGTCCAGGACCGGCGCGAAGCTGAAATCGATGCCGACCGCGCGCAGTTCGCTGGCCATCAGCCAGCCGTGCGACTCGGCGAGGCGCAGCGCGCGTGTGCGGTCGTGGCGGTAACACTCGCCGATGCAGGCAACCGGGGGCAGGCGCGTGAACCCCTCGCGGAAGCGCTGCACGCGCCCCCCCTCGTGGTCGACGGCGACCAGCAGGTGGGTCTTGCGCAGCGCATGAATCTCGGCGACCAGTTCGGCGAGCTGCTCCGGCGAGGCGTAGTTGCGCGCGAACAGGATCACCCCGCCGACCAGCGGGTGGGCGAGCCGCTCCCGCTCCGCGTCTTCGAGCGCGGTGCCGGCGACGTCGATCATCAGCGGCCCGAGGCTCACGACGCCTCCATCCCGTGCTGCTCGGCGGCGCCGTCGGCGACCACGCGGTCGCGCCCGTCACGCTTGGCCTTCTGCACCAGCGCCTCGGCATGGCGCAGCGTGTCCGCGAGGCTCTCGCCGAGTTGGCGCGTGAAACCAATCGATACGGTGACGCGAATCGTGTGGCCGGCGTGGCGGATCTCGAGCCCGGCGATCTCCTGACGCAACCGCTCGAAGGTGTCGAGGCTGGTCTCCCCGGCGTTGACCGCGATGACGCAGAACTGCTCGGCGTCGTAGCGCGCGATGACGTCGGTGCGTCGCAGGTGTCCGGTGAGCGTGGCGGCGATGCGCCGCAGCACCTCGTCGCCGGCATCGTGCCCGTAGGCGTCGTTGACGCCGCGCAGGTAGTCGACGTCGATCACCGCGACCACCAGCTCGAGGTGGTGGCGACGCGCGTTCTCGAAGTACTTGTCGCCCATTTCCAGCAGGTAGTGGCGGTTGTAGGCGCCGGTCAGGTAGTCGCGGTCGGCGCGTGCGCTGATCTCGCGCACCAGGTCGACCAGCTCAACGTTCTGGCCGACCCGGCAGACGAACTCCTCCTGCGAGAACGGCTTGACCAGGAAATCGTTCGCGCCGCGCTTGAGGAAGCGTGCCGAGAGCGCTCCGCCGCTCTCCGCCGAGATGCCGATGATCGCGAGGTGCTCTTTGCTGGTGCGTTTGCGCAGCTCGGTGACCAGCTCGAAGCCGTCCATGCCCGGCATCTGGTTGTCGGTGATCACCAGCCGGATGTCGGGATGGTCTTCGACGCAGGTCAGCGCCTCTTCGCCGGTGCCGGCCTCGTGAACCCGGTACTTGTGGGGCTCGAGATGCTGGCGCAGCTGGTAGCGCGCGGTCGGCGAGTCGTCGACCAGCAGGATCTCGGTACGCTGGTTGAGCTCGACACGGCGCAGCAGCTGCACGATGTAGTCGAGGTCGTTGAGGCTCTCCTTGACCACGTAGTCGAGCACGTTGCGCGCCAGCGTCGCCTGGCGGGTCTCCTCGTCGCGGTTGGAGGTGAGCACGACGACGCTGATGCCGCGCTCGAGCACCAGGTCGATCACCTCGCCGTTCGGCGCGTCGGGCAGGTTGAGGTCGAGTACCGCGGCGAAAATCGCGTCGCCGTGGCTGTCGAGCAAGGTGCGCGTCGCGGCCAGGCTTGGCGCGACGAGGACGTCGAAGGCCAGGTGACGACTGATGCGCCGGCGCAACAGCTCGGCGTAGGTGCGGCTGTCCTCGACGATCAGGACCGACTGCTTGTCACTCGGCGTGGACATCCTTGACCCGTGGTGGCGTGCTGGGTGTACGAGCGGCCTTGAGGGCAGGCCCGCGGGACCGCAGTTTGCGGCTGCGCCCTTGTATCACGCACTCCCGGGAGGGTCAAAGCGCACTGGACAGCCGACCAATGGACCTGACTTGCCAAGTGTCTATAATCGGACGAACGACATTCTAAGGACGGGTTCATGGCCGAAAAACGCAAGCTGCTCAGGATCAAGAACGACTTCCAGCAGAAGCTGATCCTGCAGACGCTGTCGGCGGTGTTCATCTCGATCAATGTGATCGTGATCTATCTGTTCCTGGGTCCACTCAAGAGCGGGCTTGTCCGGACCGACATTATCGGACCCATTATCGGCATCCTCGAGGTGGTGACCTTCGTGATCGTCTACCGGTTGAGCCTGATAGCGAGTCACCGAATCGCAGGCCCGATCTACGTCATCGAACGTGGACTCAAGC
>CBDTVS010000357.1:0-2274 GCA_965364245.1 uncultured Gammaproteobacteria bacterium
CTTCGGTCTTCTCCTTGTAGGTGGCAATCTTATCGAGCAGCGCTTCGAGGATACCGGCGTGCTCGCCGGCCTCGATCAGGTTGCAGGTCAGGTCATCGAAGTAGACCGGGTGCTTCTTCAGCGAGTCGGAGAGCGTGTTGCCGCCCTCGATATCTGCCTTGATGGTCAGGATCAGGTCCTGCATCTTGGGGTTCTCGTGACCGCGGCCTACGATGTCAAACGCCTGGACCAGAGGCACGCCGGCGGCCATCATGGTCGCCAACTGGCGCATGAAGATGGCGATGTCCTTCGGGATGATCTTCTTGCCGGCACCGCCGAACAAAGGCTTGGGTTTTTTCTTGATCTTGAGAGGGTTCACACCCATGCGCCGCAGTTCGGCCTTGACCTGGGCCTCGGTAGACGCGGTGAGGTTGCCCTTCATCCGCTTGCCCTTGGCGTCGGTGCCTTCCCACGCCCAGACGACGTCTTCGGTTTTCTTGTTCTTTGCGGGTGCCTTCGCCATGGATCAGTCCTTGGTCACGCGGTTGATTTCCTCGAGGCTGGTCACGCCCTGGAGAATTTTCTTCAGACCCGATTTGCGCAGGTCGGGGACCCCTTCTTCGTCGGCCTGATCTGCGAGCTGCATGGAGTTACAGCCCTCCATGATCATGCGGCCCATGTCCTCCGAGACCGGCATCACCTGGTAGATGCCAACACGCCCCTTGTAGCCGTTGGTGCAGTTGTCGCAGCCAACCGGGCCGTAGATCACAGGGTTCTCGGCGAGCTGCTCCTCGGTGAAGCCTTCCTGGAGCAAGGTCTCATGTGGAATATCCTCGGGAGCCTTGCAGTTGCTGCAGAGTCGCCGCCCGAGGCGCTGGGCGATGATCAGGTGCACTGAGGAGGCGATGTTGAACGGCGGCACACCCATGTTGGCGAGACGGGTCAGGGTCTGCGGTGCGTCGTTGGTGTGCAGCGTCGAGAGCACCAGGTGGCCGGTCTGGGCTGCCTTGACCGCGATGCTGGCCGTTTCCAGGTCACGAATCTCACCGACCAGGATGATGTCCGGATCCTGGCGGAGGAAGGCCTTCAGCGCCTTCGGGAAGTCCATGCCGGTCTTTTCGTCGACGTTGACCTGGTTGACGCCCGGCAGGTTGATTTCGACCGGGTCTTCGGCCGTCGAGATGTTCACCTCGGGCTGGTTGAGGATGTTGACCGCGGTGTAGAGCGAGACGGTCTTACCCGAACCGGTTGGGCCGGTGACCAGCACCATGCCGTAGGGACGCTTGATCGCGTCCATGAACAGCTTTTTCTGTTCAGGCTCGTAGCCGAGGGCATCGATGCCCATCTTGGCACTCGACGGATCCAGGATACGCATCACCACCTTTTCACCGAACAGGGTCGGGCACGTGCTGACGCGGAAATCGATGGCGCGCTTGGCGGTGATCTTGAGCTTGATGCGGCCGTCCTGCGGCACGCGGCGCTCGGAAACGTCGAGACGCGACATGACCTTGATGCGCGCAGAAAGGCGCATGCCAAGCTGCACCGGAGGCGAGGCCATCTCGTAGAGCACGCCATCCTGGCGGAAGCGCACCCGGTAGGTCTTCTCGTAGGGCTCGAAGTGGATGTCCGAGGCGCCCTTCTTGATGGCGTCGGTCAGCACCTTGTTGACGAAACGAACCACCGGGGCCTCGTCCGCGGCCGAGGTTTCGGAGCCTTGGTCCTCGCCCTCCTCGGCGACCTCGAGGCCGTCGAGGGAGTCGTCGTCGAGGAGATCGCCCATCTCCTCCATCTCGTCCTCGAAGGCCTTCTCGATCATGGTCTGGAGCAGGTTCTCCTCGACCAAGATCGCCTCGGTATTCATGCCGGCGTGGAACTTCAACTCATCGAGCGCAGCAAGGTTGGTTGGATCGGAAACGCCGACGTAGAGTCGCTTGCCCCGCTTCATCAGTGGCAGGGCGTGATGCTGGCGGACCAGTTTTTCGGTAATCAGGTCCTTAGGGAGGTGATCGGGGTCGAGCGAACGCAGGTCGAACAGCGGCACGCCGAACTCGTCGCTGGCGGCCTCGGCGATGTCGCGCGCCTTGGCACTGCCTTCATCGACCAGATAGGTGACCAGCGGAGTTTTGTTGCGGCTGGCATTCTCGATCGCCTTCTGGGCATCGTTCTCGCTCAGCAGGCCATCCGCAACCAGTCGGCGGGCGAGACCAGAGAGCTGTACATGGGGTGCAGTGGCTGACACGACGGCTCCGTTCGGCAAGCGGCCGTGGAGCTCGGCTGAAATATACCATCCAATAG
>CBDTVS010000358.1:0-2228 GCA_965364245.1 uncultured Gammaproteobacteria bacterium
ACGGTTCGCGCATCAGCAGTTTGCTGAAGCCGATGATGCCGTTCATCGGCGTGCGGATCTCGTGGCTGACGTTGGCCAGGAAGCGCGACTTGGTCTCCGTGGCGACGAGCGCCTCGTCGCGCGCCTGGGTCAGAAGCTGTTCGTCGCTCAGGCGTTGGAGCTCGAGGGCCAGGCGTCGTGCCATAAGGCGCAGCAGGTTGCGGCCAGCGTCCCTCAGATCCCATGACGCGGTCCCGGCCGCGAACAGGCAGCCGACCGGATTGCCGTTGCGATCGAGGATGGGCTCGGCGAACAGGCTGTGAAATGTCGCGGGAAACTTCGCCAGAACCGGGTGCTGGTGGGTGGGGTCGTCGGCGATGGCGAGGCCATTGACAGCATGCGTGACGAGGTCGTTTTCCAGTCCAGATGGCACATCGCTCACCGGCGCACCGCCCTTGCCGACCAACGCCAGCAGGCTCGCAGAGCCGGATTCGGCGTGGCCCTCGACGATACCGGACCAGCTGCAGTCCAATCCCGCCTGGAGCGCGCGGGCGATATCGTTGAATACCGGACTGCCGCGCGTGCCAGCCTGTGCCAGCAGGCCGATCGCGCGCGAGATGCGCTGGTTCTCGGTCACGTCGTTGCCGATGCCGATCAGGCCCGTACGCCGGTCGTTGGTGTCGCGCAGCAGGCGCACCGACCAGTCGACGTAGACCACCCGCCCGTCGCGCGTAACGTGGCGCGTGGGTCCAGGCGGCGTCGACTCGGGATGACTGAGCACGCTGGCGAAACTCGCGGCGAAGCGCCGGTCGAGCAGCGAGCCGACCACCGGCTGGCCAAGGATCTCGGCCTCGGCGTAGCCGAAGAACGCCTCGGCGAACTCGTTGAAGAAGGTGATGCGACCTTCGAGATCCACCTTCAGCACGATGCTGTTGGCGTTCTGGACCAGTTCGCGGTAGCGGGACTCCTGGGTGGCAACGGTTTTCAGGGTCTCGCGCAGCTGGGCGGTCGCCGTGTCGATCTCCTGCTGCATGCGTTGCCGTGACTGGCCGAGTGCCGCGGCCATGTGGTTGATGCCCTGCTCGAGGACACCCAGCTCGCCCTGGCTATCGATGCGTGCGCGGGCTTCGAGTTCGCCACGCCCGATGCGCCTGACCGTTTCGGCGAGATGGTGGATGCGCTCGCCGAGCGTGGTGCTCATGCGGAAGGCGAGCAGCCCACCGAGCAGCACGCCGCCGAGCGTGATCAGGACGCTGTTGAGGATGATGCTGTTGCGTTGCGTGGTGATCGCCGCGCGCGAATACTGCAGCGTGACCCAGCCGAGCAGACGGCGCGGCCCGGGAGGTGCGCTGGTTTCGCCCTCGAGCGCCAGCGGCGAATCGACGCTGCCAGGCGAGGCGGTTACCGGGTGGTGGTAGACCAGGCGCCGCCCCGTATCGATCAGCTGCGCACCCTCCGTGACAGGTGTTTTGTCTAGGGTCACCCGCCAGCTCTCGGGCGCGCCCCACTCGATCAGCACATGGCCGTCGACGTCGCGTAATACGCCCACCTCGAAGTCTCCTGACGTCTGCAACGATTCCGTCACCCCGAGGTTGCGCAGGTAGCCGGCGTCGCCGGAGAAGAGGGCGAATTCGCTCGCGGAGGCGAGGCTGTCGGCAGTGGCGTGTACCCGTTCGCGCATGCTCTCCTCGATCCCCTCGAGGCGGTTGTTCAGGTAGAAGAGCATCAGCACCAGGGCGACCAGCGAGGCTGGCAGCAGCGCGAGTGCCAGGAGCTGGCGGCGGATCTGCGAGCCGCCGATCACGGTCGGGCCTCGCGTTGTCGCAGACTCTCGAGCAGCGTTGCTTCGACAGGCAGGTTCAGGCCGAGGGAGCGGGCCACGTGGTGGTTTACGGCAACGGCGTAATGGCGCGGGTAGGCCGGTGGGTCGAGCCGTTCGTTCGCGACGAAACGGGCGATGCTGTCACCGAGGTCGATGCCGATCGCCTCGGGCGCGGAGTGCACCGCGAGCAGGGCGCCGGCCTTGACGTAGGCTGCCGAGAGCCCGATCACCGGCTTGCGCTGCCGGTACGCCGCGAGCAACACCTTCTGCAGCGTATAGCGGTTATAGAGGCTCGGATCGGGGGTGATCAGCAGGGCGTCCGCGTATCGCAACAGCTGCTCGACGCGCGGGATCAGCAGGCCTTCCTCGGCGACGATGGCGTCGACAACCTCGATTCCGGCGCTGCGCGCGGCGTTAGCCAGTGGCT
>CBDTVS010000359.1:0-2226 GCA_965364245.1 uncultured Gammaproteobacteria bacterium
CTGATGCGCGGGCTGCTGCAGCTGCCCGCCTACCTCGAGTACATCCAGTCCGGCGGGGCCGATCTGCCCGAGGCGCTGCTGCCGGAGATCAACGAACTGCGCGAGCTCGGTGGTCAGGCGCCGCTCGACGCTGAGCAGTTCTTCGATGTCGCCCTCGACGCCGTGCCGCCCGAGCCCGCCCAGCCGCCCGCCGCGTCGCTCGCGGCACTGGCGGCGAAGGCCCGTCCGACCTACCAGAAAGCGCTGGTCGCGTGGCTGCGCAATCCGACGGATCCCAACGCCCTGCGCGTGTTGTCGCGCATCGCCGAGCTGGTCAGGCAGGCGGCGCCGGGGCCGGAGATCGCACGCCTCTGGTGGGCCGCGGCAGGCTTCTTCGAGGGGCTGGGTGCCGGGACGGGGGGCGCCGATAGCGGCGCCAAGCAGCTGCTGACGGCGCTCGACCGTGAGCTGAAGAAACACGCCGAGGGCAGCGCAACCGATGCGGCCGACGCCGCGCTGACCCGGCGTCTGCTCTACCGCGTGGCCCAGGCGACCGACGCGGGTCCCCTGAGTCGCGAGCTCGATGCCGCGTTCGGTCTCGCCGGGCGCGTGCCGAGCCAGGCGCTGGTCGAGGAGGTGGGACGTCGCCTGCACGGGCCCGACACCTCGGTGCTGCGTAGCGTGGCCGAGGCGGTCAAGGAGGATTTCAACCGCGCCCGCGACATCATCGAGATCTTCGGCGCCAGCAGTGACGCCAATCCCGCCGACCTCGCGCCGCTGCACGACAATCTCGGGCGCATGGCCGACACGCTCGGGATGATGGGCCTCAACGATCTCGCCGACGCGGTGCGCGCGCAGCGCGAGGCGGTCAAGGCGATGGCCGAGGGCTCGCTCGCGGCCGACGAGCCGCGCGTCGTCGATGTGGCCGAGGTGCTGTTGCACGTCGACGCCTTCCTCGTCGAGCTCGCCGACGAGGCGCAGCGCACCCTGCGCGTGACCGACGTCGTCGCCCCGGTGCCGACCGTCGGCCTCAACACTTCCGGGGTGGCCCAGCCGCGGCTGACCGACCTTGAGTCGCGCCAGGTCGCGCGCGCTCTCTATAGCGTCGGTCTGCAGGAGCTCGAGATGGTTCGCGAAGCGGTCGTCGCGGACGCTGAATCCGACGCAGCGCTGCTCGACCAGCCGCCGCGACTGATCGCCCTCGCAGGGGGCATGCACATGCTCGGTCACGAGCAGGCCGCAGTGCAGCTGGGCCAGCTCGCCGGGGTCGTCGAGGAGGCGAGCCACGAGCCGTTTGCGGGCGCACGCCTCGAGGCGCTCGCCGAGGCCATCACCGCGCTCGAGTCGACGCTCGAGGCCTACCGTTCCGAGCAGACGGCGGCGCGCACGCTGGAACTGGCCGACGAACGGCTCGGCGAGCTTCTCGGTGGCTCGGGCACGGCCGACGCCGCGCCGCTCGAGGAACTCGCCGGAGGTGACACGGCGGTCGATTTCGAGTTCGGTTCCGATGACCTGGCCGCCGCGGAGGAGGCGCCGCTCGACGTCGGCATGGCTGCCGACGAGGACCTTGCCGGGACGGTCGAGATCGACGAGATAACCGCCGAGGCCCCCGGGGTCGAGGAGGCTGTGGAGATCACCGAGGCGGAGTCGGTCGAGGTCGCCGCGCCCGAGGTTGAAGCTGAAGCCGAGGACGAGGTTGCCGAGCCCGAGCCCGAGGTCGGAGAAGCGCTGCCGTACCCGGTGCTGAGCGAGGAGTACGACGCGGAGACGCTGGACATCTTCCTCGAGGAGGCCGACGAGGTGGTGGGCCTGCTGGGCGAGCAGGTGCCGCAGTGGGTCGCGAATCCGTCGGATGGGGAGGTGCTGGGCGAGATCCGGCGCGCATTCCACACGCTCAAGGGCAGCGGCCGCCTGGTCGGCGCGCTGCTGATGGGCGAATTCGCGTGGGGTTACGAGAACCTGCTGAACCGGGTGATCGAGGGCACGTGCGAGGCGAGTCCGGAGCTGATCGGGACGCTGGAGCGGGTGGTCGCGGTGCTGCCGGGCCTGGTGGACCAGCTGCGTGGCGGCCCGTCGCCGGGCGGCGAGGTCGCGGCGCTGATGGCCGCGGCCGAGGCGCTGGCCGAGGGTCGGCCACTACCGGCTGCGGCGGCCGCGGTGCCGTTGACTGAAACCGGGGTCGAGACGCCGGTCGCCGAGGCCCCCGGGGTCGAGGAGGCTGTGGAGATCACCGAGGCGGAGTCGGTC
>CBDTVS010000360.1:0-2174 GCA_965364245.1 uncultured Gammaproteobacteria bacterium
CGCGCTGATCCTGGAAGAAGATGATCTGGCTGTAGGCCTGCCCGCCGAGCTGCCAGCCGATCGTCACCTGGGCCATGTCGGTGTTGCCGACCTGCTGACCGCCGACGTAGACCCGACCCTCGCCGTAGGCGCCACCGATGCCGATGCCGCCCTTGCCGATGGTCGGGAACAGCGCGTAGCCATAGGAGTTGCCGAAGAAGCTGGCGCTCTCGCCGGCGTTCTGGAAGATCTTGTGGGCGTCGGCGTAGCTGTCGGCGGCGGCGAGGCCGGGGGTCAGCACGGAGAGTGCGACGAGTAGCAGGCGGGTCAGGATCGTGCTCATGGCGACTGGGGTTTCCTTGCTGCGGAGCGAGTAATGCACGCGGCAATGGCGTGCCGCCGCCATCCTAATGGAATCCCCGGCCACCTGCCCACACCGCACGCGCCGCGTTGGCCTGGGTCAATAACCCGTGGCGGTCAGGGCGGACCGCAGGTGCCCGCGAAGACGTAAACTGCGCCCATGCAGCAGCGCGATTCCTGGAGCGAACGGGCGCAACCGCCGGACGGCGCCGACAGCGTCGTCGTGCTCGACTTCGAGACCACCGGCCTGTCGCCAGGGCAGGGCGACCGGGCGATCGAGATCGGCGCCGTGCGTGTCGTCGACGGCCGGGTCGTCGCGCGCTTCCAGCGGCTGATGAACCCCGGGTTCCGCGTCTCGCCGTTCATCGAGAGCTACACCGGGATCAGCAACGCCATGCTCTGCGATGCGCCGCCATGCGCCGAGGTGATGCGGGAGTTCGCCGATTTCATCGAGGGGCAGCGGCTGGTCGCGCACAACGCGGCCTTCGATCGCCGGTTTCTCGAGGCGGAACTGGCCGCCATCGACTGCACGCCGCCCGTCGGCCACTTCGCCTGCTCGATGCGCATCGCCCGCCGGCTCTACCCGGAGGCCCCGAACCACAAGCTGGCCACGCTGGTGGCTTATCGTGGCCTGCGTCGCGGCCGCTTCCACCGCGCTCTCGCCGACGCCGAGATGACCGCCCTGCTCTGGCTCGGCATGCTCGAGGAGGTGGCGCGGCGCGGTGTGGGCTCGGGGGTCTCGTTCGGGCTGATGCAGCGGCTCCAGAGCACCCCGCGTCACGCGGTCGCCACGCTGCTCGCCGAGCGGGCACGGCCGGCGTGACGCGTCGCTAGGGCGCATCGCCATGGCACTCAAGGCGACGATCTTCCGCGTCGAACTGCAGGTCAGCGACCTCGACCGTCACTATTACGCGGGGCATGAACTGACCGTCGCGCGCCACCCGTCGGAGACCGACGAGCGGATGATGGTCCGGCTGCTGGCCTTCGCACTGCATGCCGACCCGGCGCTGGTCTTCACCCGCGGCCTGTCGAGCGACGACGAGCCCGACCTGTGGCGCCATGCCGACGATGGCACGCTCGAGCGGTGGATCGAGGTCGGTCTGCCCGAGCCGAGGCGCCTGCGGCGGGCCTGCGGCCGCGCGCGCGAGGTGGCGGTCATCGCCTACGGCGGGCGGGGCGCCGGGCTCTGGTGGTCGCGGCACGCCGGTGAGCTCGGCGGGTTGGCCAACCTGTCGGTGGCCAACGTCCCGCAGTCGGCATCGCTGGCCCTCGCCGGACTGGTGCAGCGCTCGATGGTGCTCGACTGCACCATCGACACGGGCAGTGCATGGCTCGGAGACGGCGCGACCACGGTCGAGGTCGCGCTGGAGGCGTGGAAAACCCGGGACGCGGTTACCTGAAGTCGGGCAGTGGCCCCATCAGCCACCAGCGCTTGGTGCCCTCGTCGTATTCCCAGACCTGGGTTTCGTCGAGGGTGCGTATCGTGACCTCGCCCTTGCGCAGGTAGGTGATGCGCAGGTCCAGCGTGGTCTGCGACTCGTCGGCGCTGGTCACGGTGTTGCGCACCTTGTAGTCGGTGATCTGCAGGCCCTCCAAAGCGTCGAAGTCAATCGGTTCCTCGAGCAGTCCCGGCTTGATATAGGCCGCCGCGACCTTGTATTCGCCCCAGCGCATCGCGTTCTCGAACGACAGCATCTGCAGGCCGAAGTTGGAATTGCGGCGGTTCTCCTCGAGCCCTGCGCAACCGGAGAGCAGCAGGAGGCAGAGCAGTGCGGTGGCGAACCTGATCACGGGCGACTCCTCGACTGGACGGCAAAACGACAGCGGCCTGTATA
>CBDTVS010000361.1:0-2173 GCA_965364245.1 uncultured Gammaproteobacteria bacterium
CGTTGGCCGCAAGGCTGCCGGAACTGGGCACGGTCAGCTGGCCGTAACAGCCGGGCCAGTCGGGGCAGGCGAGGCCGGCGTCGGAGAGACGCACGTAGGCGCCGAGCGTGACGACGACGAGCGCGAACAGCGTCAGCAGCAGCGCGGGAAGGCGCAGTGCACCGCGGTTGTTACGTACAATGGCGACCATGAACGAAATTCCTGCCGCGACGGGCGAGCCCGCGCATTCTAGCAGCGCTTCCTGGGCCATCGACCTGCCCGACGCGCACCTGCCGGCGGCGCGGCGCTGGCTGCTGCTCGGTCTCGCGGCGCTCGCCGGCGCGGGACTGTTCGCGGTGTTGCTGGTGCTGGCGCGCACCCCGGGCGCCGACGGGTGGCTGCCGGGGATCGACCTGTTCCGCGTCGCGCTGGTTGCCCATGTGGACCTCTCGGTGCTGGTCTGGTTCCTCGCCTTCGCCGGGTTCCTGTGGGCGCTGCGCGACGGGCCGCGTGAGCCGTGGGGCAAGCGCGCCTTCGCGCTGGCCGCGGCCGGCACCGCGTTCGTCGTCGTCACACCGTTCACCGGCACCGGCATGCCGGTGCTCAGCAACTACGTGCCGGTGCTCACCAGCCCGCTGTTCATGGCCGGCCTGGGCCTGTTCGCGGTCGGCGTGGCGATGCGTGCCTTCATGTGCCTGCAGGGCGGCCTGGAGGTCGCCCACCGCAGCCCGGTCTCCGCCGGGCTGCTGCTGGCCGCCGCGGCCACGCTGCTCGCGGCGCTGACCTTCGTGCGCACCGGCAGCAAGATGCCGGTCCTGAGCAATCCGGAGCTGCGCTACGAGGTGCTGTTCTGGCCCGCCGGCCACGTGCTGCAGTTCGCCTACGCCGCGCTGGCGATGGTCGCCTGGGTCTGGCTCAGCGCCGGCACCGGGCTGCGGCCGTTCGGCGGTCCGCGCCTGGCGACCATGCTGCTGCTGAGTGGTGTGCTACCGCTGTTCGCGGTGCCGGTGATCGAGCTGATGAACGTGGCCGGTTCCGCGGAGCAGCGCTACCAGTACACGCTGCTGATGCAGTGGGGCGGCCTGTGGCCGGCGGTGCCGGTCGGGCTGATGGTGCTGCTCGGCATCGTCACCGGGCCGCGCGCGGCCAGCGGCGACCGCGCGCCGCGCGCGGCGCTGTACGCCTCGCTGCTGCTGTTCGCGGTCGGTGGCGGCATCGGCTGGCTGATCGCCGGGCTCAACACCGTGATCCCGGCGCACTACCACGGCTCCATCGTCGGCGTGACGCTGGCGCTGATGGGGCTCACCTACCTGCTGTTGCCGACGCTCGGCTACCGCCCGGCCGACGGGCGCCTGGCGCGCTGGCAACCGTGGGTCTACGCGGTCGGTCAGCTGCTGCACGTCGCCGGGCTGAGCTGGTCCGGCTACCTCGGCGTGCAGCGCAAGACCGCCGGCGCCGCGCAGGCGCTGGACTCGTCCGAGAAGATGGCCGCGATGGGGCTCTCCGGCCTCGGCGGCCTGCTGGCCATCATCGGCGGGTTGCTGTTCCTGGTGGTCTGCTGGCGGTCGATGCGTCCAGCCCGCTAAGCGCGGCTCAGGCGGTCGGCGGCCTGAACTTCCTGCGCGCCTTCGCCACCGCAGTGCGGGTTGCGCACCCCTCGACGTGGTCGTTGATTAGACCCATCGCCTGCATGAAGGCGTAGACGGTGGTCGGACCGACGAACTTCCAGCCGCGCTTCTTGAGGTCCTTCGACAGCGCGATGGAGGCCGGCGAGGTAGAGACCGTCTGCGGCGCGGCGAGCGTCGCCGGGTCGGGCTCGAAGCCCCAGGCGTAGGCGGCCAGCGAGCCCTCGCCGTCGGCCAGTTCGCAGGCGCGTTGCGCGTTGTTGATCACCGCCTCGATCTTGCCGCGGTGGCGCACGATGCCGGCGTCGCCGAGCAGGCGTGTCACGTCGCGACCGGTGAAGCGTGCGACCCGCTCGAAGTCGAAGCCGGCAAACGCGGCGCGGAAGTTCTCGCGCTTGGCGAGGATGGTCCGCCAGCTCAGGCCCGACTGGAACCCCTCGAGGCTTAGCTTCTCGAACAGGCGTACGTCGTCGGCGACCGGGAAGCCCCACTCGGTGTCGTGGTAGGCGAGGAACTCGGGGGCCGCCGCGCACCAGCGGCAGCGGGGCTTGCCGTCGGGGGCGGTGAAG
>CBDTVS010000362.1:0-2166 GCA_965364245.1 uncultured Gammaproteobacteria bacterium
CCTGGTCGTTGAGCTGCGCGAGCAGCGGGTTGGCGAATGCGGCCACGAACAGCTCGTCGATCAGCTGGGCCATCGCCCGGCCGCCGCCGCCGTGGGTCAGGTCGACGTGGCCGTGCTCGAGATCGAGGCGCGAGGTGTAGTGGCGGGACATGGCGATGACTCTGCGACGTAGGTCAGGACTTCTTGTGGGTCGGACTTCAGTCAGACAAAAGCACAATCTGCCGGGCTGAATCCCTACCCACCATTCATAGCGGACCGGGCCTTTGGCTCACGCCGCGCGGTGCCGACCGTAGGTGTAGTGCGCGGCGCACGCCCCCTCGGACGACACCATGCACGAGCCGAGCGGGTTGTCCGGCGTGCACGCCTTGGCGAACAGCTTGCACTCCTGCGGCGCCTTGAGGCCGCGCAGGATCGCCGGGCACTCGCAGGCCGGGTTCTCGCGGCCCTGGCGTGGTTCGAGGTCGAAGCGGCGCTCGGCATCGAACGCGGCGTACGCCTGCTTGATGCGCAGCGCGCTATACGGCACCTCGCCGAGGCCCCGCCACTCGAACACGCGGCGCATCTCGAACACCTCGGCGACCAGCGCCTTGGCCTTGGGGTTGCCGTCGCGGGTCACCGCGCGCGAGAACTCGTTCTCGACCCGCGCCTCGCCGCGGTTGACCTGCTCGACCAGCATGCGGATCGCCTGCAGCACGTCGAGCGGCTCGAAGCCGGCGATCACCACCGGCTTGCGGTACTCCTCGGCGAAGTACTCGTAGGGCTGGCTGCCGATCACGGTGCTGACGTGCGCCGGGCCGACGAAACCGTCGAGCGGCACCGTGCCGAGTTCGCGCACCTGCGGCGACTCGAGGATGTTGCCGATCGCCGCCGGGGTCAGCACGTGGTTGCAGAACACCGTGAAATTCTCGAGACCGAGCGCCCCGGCCTGCCTGATCGCCGCGGCGGTCGGCGGCGTGGTGGTCTCGAAGCCGATCGCGAAGAACACCACCTCGCGCTGCGGGTTGTCGCGCGCGATCTGCAGCGCGTCGAGGCACGAGTAGACCATGCGCACGTCGGCACCGGCCGCCTTGGCCTTGATCAGGCTGGTGCGCTGCGAGCCCGGCACGCGCAGCATGTCGCCGTAGCTGCACAGGATCACCTCGGGGCGCGCCGCGAGCTCGATCGCCATGTCGATGCGTCCGATCGGCAGCACGCAGACCGGGCAGCCCGGGCCGTGCACCATGCGCACGTTGTCCGGCAGCAGCGCGGGGATGCCGTAGCGGAAGATCGCGTGGGTATGGCCGCCGCAGAACTCCATGAAGGCGTAGTCGCGCCCGCTGTCGGCCGCGCGCCGGATCGACGCGGCGAGGCCGCGCGCCAGCGCGCCGTCGCGGAACTCGTCAACGTACTTCACGCCGCGCCCTCGCCCGCCGCGGCCATCTCGGCGAACAGTTCCAGGGTGCGCTCGGCCTCCTGCGGGTCGATGCGGTTCAGCGCGTAGCCGACGTGCACGATGACGTAGTCGCCGGCGATGACGCCGTCGACCAGCGCCAGCGAGACGACCTTGGAGACGCCGCCGAGATTGACCCGGGCCATGTCGTCGTCGAGCAGTTCCTCGACCTGAGCGGGAATCGCCAGGCACATCGTTCAGTCCTCCTGTCCAGTCAGCCGTTGCAGCGCGGCCCACGCCTGGCCGAGCGCCAGGCCACCGTCGCCGGGCGGCGCGCGGCGCGCCTCGAGCAGCCGCAGGCCGTGCGCCGGCAGCTCGCGGCGCAGCTCGCCGCACAGCAGTTCGTTGAGGAAACAGCCGCCGCCGAGGGCAACCGTGGCCAGACCGAAGGTCTCGGCCGCGCGCGTGATCCAGGCCACGAGGCCAGCGGCGCATGGAAGCGTGTCGCCGCCACGGCCGCATCGTCGGCGTCGGCCAGCCGCTCGAGTGCCGGCAACAGGTCCAGGGTGCCGTCGACAGTCAGCCGGTAACCGTCGTACCAGGGTCGCGCGGGCCACGCCGAGCCGGCCAGGCCCTCGAGGCGCATCGCTGCCTGGCCCTCGAAGCTCGCCAGCGGCTGCACCCCGAGCAGACCGGCAGCGGCGTCGAACAGGCGCCCGGCGCCGGTGGTCGGCGGGCAGCGGGTGCCGGCGGCGAGGAGCGCCGCGACCGCCCCGGCGGCCGGGCCGGGAAACCGG
>CBDTVS010000363.1:0-2157 GCA_965364245.1 uncultured Gammaproteobacteria bacterium
GAGGGCGACGCCCTGCCGGGGCTGGTGGTCGACCGCTACGACGACGTGCTGGTGGTGCAGATCGGCACCGCCGGCATGGAACGCGTGCAGCACGAACTGCTCGCCGCGCTGATCGAACTGCTCGCTCCGCGCGCGATCCAGCTGCGCAACGACGGCCCGCTGCGCGCGCTCGA
Source organism: uncultured Gammaproteobacteria bacterium (assembly GCA_965364245.1). Lineage (GTDB taxonomy): Bacteria > Pseudomonadota > Gammaproteobacteria > QNFN01 > QNFN01 > QNFN01. The sequence continues at coordinate 174 of CBDTVS010000363.1, forward strand.
GGGTCTCGAGAGCCGCGTCGAGACGGTGCACGGCACGCTGCCGGAGTCGTTGACGGTCGACGAGGGCGGCCTGCGGTTCACGGTGCCCGCGAGCGGTGGCCAGAAGACCGGCTGGTTCTTCGACCAGCGCCCCAACCGCGACCGGCTGACGCGCTACTGCGCCGAGCGCCGGGTTCTCGACCTGTTCAGCTACGTCGGCGCGTGGGGTCTGCGCGCGGCGGCGGCCGGGGCCAGCGAGGTGCTGTGCGTCGACAGCTCGGCTCCGGCGCTCGAGGCGCTCGAGGCCAATGCCGTGGCCAACAACCTGGCTGGCGTGACCAGCGTGCGTGGCGATGCCTTCGAGGTGCTCCGCGCCCTGCGCGATGCCGGCGAACGCTTCGACACCGTGGTCGTCGACCCGCCCGCGCTGGTCAAGAAGCGCAAGGATCACAAGGCCGGCAGCGAGGCCTACCGGCGCCTGAACCGGTTGTCGCTGCAGCTGCTCGCACCCGGCGGCACGCTGCTGAGCAGCTCCTGCTCGTTCCACTTCTCGCGCGACGACCTGCGCATCGCCGTCGAGCGCGCCGCGCGCCAGGCCGACGTCGAGATCCAGCTGCTCGAGCAGGGCACCGCCGGTCCCGACCATCCGGTGCACCCGGCGATGACCGAGACCGACTACCTCAAGTGCCTGGTCTTCCGGCGCCTGCCGTAACCGCTAACGCATGCTGACGGCGCCACAGATCGACCCGATCGCGATCCAGCTCGGCCCGCTGGCGATCCGCTGGTACGGGCTGATGTACCTGCTGGCGTTCCTGGCGTTCTGGTGGCTCGGTCGCCGCCGCGCACGCCAGACCGGGCTGCTCAAGGCCGAGCAGATCGACGACCTGCTCTTCTACGGCGCCCTCGGCGTGATCCTCGGCGGGCGATTCGGCTACGTCTTCTTCTACGGCTTCGAGCAGTTGCTGGCCGACCCGCTCTACCTGCTGCGCATCTGGCAGGGCGGTATGTCGTTCCACGGCGGCCTGCTCGGCGTGCTGGTCGTGGCATGGCTGTTCGGCCGCAAGCACGGCCTGGGCTTCTTCGGCGTGACCGACTTCATCGCCCCGCTGGTGCCGCTCGGGCTCGGTGCCGGACGGGTCGGCAACTTCATCAACGGCGAGCTGTGGGGCCGGGTCAGCGACGTGCCGTGGGCGATGGTCTTCGCCCACGCCGGGCCGCTGCCGCGCCACCCCTCGCAGCTCTACGAGGCGTTCCTCGAGGGGCTGGTACTGTTCCTGCTGCTCTGGTTCTACTCGGCGAAACCGCGCCCGCGCATGGCCGTGTCCGGGCTGTTCCTGGCCGGCTACGGTGCAGCTCGCACCGTGGTCGAGTTCGCGCGTGAACCCGACGCCCACCTCGGCTACCTCGCCGGCGGCTGGCTCACGATGGGCATGCTGTTGAGCCTGCCGATGGTGCTGGCGGGCGCGCTGCTGATGGGGCTGGCGTATCGGGGCCAAAACGACAAAGCGTCGGGCTGAGGCCCGACCTACAGGGAGCACGAGCAAAGGCAACGTGTAGGTCGGACTTCAGTCCGACATCGGCTCCACACCTAGGCGCCGACAGCGCGGTTGTAGGTCGGACTTCAGTCCGACATGATTCGAACTGGACGTCGGGCAGAAGCCCGACCTACAAAAATGACGACTCCGAGCACCTGACCACCCATGCAGCCCTACCTCGACCTGATGCGCCACGTGCTCGAGCACGGCACCCGCAAGGGCGACCGCACCGGCACCGGCACCACCTCGATCTTCGGCCACCAGCTGCGCTTCGACCTGGCTGCCGGCTTCCCGCTGGTGACGACCAAGAAGGTGCACCTCAAGTCGATCATCCACGAGCTGCTCTGGTTCCTGAAGGGCGAGACCAACGTCGCCTACCTGCGCGAGAACGGCGTGTCGATCTGGGACGAGTGGGCCACGGACGCTGGCGAACTCGGGCCGATCTACGGCCACCAGTGGCGCGCCTGGCC
>CBDTVS010000364.1:0-2142 GCA_965364245.1 uncultured Gammaproteobacteria bacterium
AACCGCCTGCAGTTCCTCGAGCAACCGGCGCCGGCACTGGGGATCGTGCCGTTGCCGGAGATATAATCGCCGCGTGAACCTGATCCCCCGCTCCATGGACCAGGGGCCGTCCCGATGAGCGCCGTCGCCCGCGCCGCGCGGGTCACCCCGGAGGACCGTCTCGGCCTGACGCTGTTCATCGCCGGGGCCGTCCACACGTTGCTGATCCTCGGCATCGGCTTCGATTTCCGTCCCAGCGAACCGGCCACGCCGCCACCACTAACGCTCGACATCACGCTGGTCCACCACCGCAGCGAGACCCCACCGGAAAAGGCCGATTACCTCGCGCAGGCGAGCCAGGACGGCGGCGGCAACACCGACGAGCAGGTGCGCCCGGAGGGACCGGTGTCGGTACCCAACGTGGAGCCGACCCCGGGCGACGCACCGGCCACGCTGGCCGAGGCCGCACCACCGCCGACCCCGCCACCACAACCACAGACCCTGGCCCGCCTCCAGCCCGAGGCCGAGCTGCACCAGCCGCCACCGCCGCGTCCGGTGGAGAAGCGCCCACGCCCGACCGCGACCGAGCTGATCCAGCGCAGCCGGCAGATGGCCAGCCTCGCGGCCGAGATCAGCGACAACTTCCGCCTGCAGGCCGAACGGCCGCGCAAGAAGGTGGTGACCGCGCGCACCCAGGAGTACGTGTTCGCCGCCTACATGGACGCCTGGCAGCGCAAGGTCGAGCGGATCGGCAACCTCAACTACCCCGACGAGGCCAAGCGTAATCGCCTCGCCGGCAGCCTGATCCTGCAGGTCGACCTCAATCCCGACGGCACGGTGCGCGACGTGCAGCTGCTGCGCTCCTCGGGCGAGAAGGTCCTCGACGACGCGGCGATCCGCATCGTGCGCCTGTCCGCACCCTATGCCCCGTTCACGCCGGCGATGCGCGAGGAGACCGACATCCTGCAGATCATCCGCACCTGGCAGTTCCTCGCCGGCAACCGTCTCACCGCGGGCTGAACACGCCACGCACCGGCACCACTTCGCGATATACTGCGCCCATGAGCGGTCGCACCTTCCTGACCGACCAGTTCCTGGTCGCGATGCCCACCCTCGAAGACCCCAATTTCTCCCGCACGGTGACCTACATCTGCGAGCACAACGCCGAGGGCGCGATGGGCATCGTGATCAACCGCCCGCTGGAGCTGCAGCTCGACGAAGTGCTGCGCCACATGGACATCACGCTCGACGACGATGCCGCCGCCGGCATCCGCATCGTGCTCGGCGGTCCGGTCCAGCAGGACCGCGGCTTCGTCGTGCACCGCGGCGAGGCGCGCTGGGAGTCGACCCACGCGATCAACGCCGAGATCGGGGTGACCACCTCGCGCGACATCCTCGCCGCCATTGCGCGCGGCGAAGGCCCCGTGCAGAGCCTGATCGCGCTCGGCTACGCGGGCTGGGGCAGTGGTCAGCTCGAGCAGGAGCTGGCCGAGAACGCCTGGCTCAGCACCCCGGCCGACGCGAGCATCCTGTTCGAGCTGCCGTTCGCGGAGCGCTGGGAAGCCGCCGCGCACCTGGTCGGCGTCGACCTGCTCAACCTGTCCAACGAAGTCGGCCACGCATGAGCCTCCCGCGCGGCAGTACCCCGGCCGCGCCGCGCGCGCCGGCCGCCCGTCCCGAAGGCCCGGTGCTCGGCTTCGACTACGGCACCGAGCGCATCGGCGTCGCGGTCGGTCAGACCCTGACCGAGACCGCCTCGCCGCTGACCACGCTCGACGCCCACGGCCGCGACCCCGACTGGGCCGCCATCGACCGGCTGGTCAAGGAGTGGCGACCGGCCGCGCTGATCATCGGCATCCCGCGCAACATGGATGGCAGCGACAGCGAGATGACCGCGCGTGCCAACCGCTTCCTGCGCCAGCTGCGCGCCCGCCATCGGCTGCCCACCTTCGGGGTCGACGAGCGCCTCACCACCTTCGATGCCGAGCAGCGGCTGGCGGAGGCCGGGCTGCCACGCGACCGGGCGCGCGGCGAGATCGACCGGGTCGCAGCGCAGCTGATTCTCGAAACCTGGTTCTCAGGGGACGGCGACGGATGAGCGCGCCACCCGACGCCGGCGTCCTGCTCGACCGGCTCGCCGATGAACTCGCGCGCTGGCTCGCC
>CBDTVS010000365.1:0-2136 GCA_965364245.1 uncultured Gammaproteobacteria bacterium
TTCATCGCCAGCCTGCCGGACGGCTACGAGACCGTGGTCGGGGAGCGGGGTCTGAAGCTCTCGGGCGGCGAGAAGCAGCGCGTCGCCATCGCCCGCGCGCTGCTCAAGGACCCGCCGATCATGGTCTTCGACGAGGCGACCTCGAGTCTCGACTCCGAGTCCGAGCGGGTGATCCTGACGGCGCTTGCCGAGGCCGCCGAGCGCCGCACGACGCTGGTCATCGCCCACCGGCTATCGACCGTGGTCGACGCCGACGAGATTCTGGTCATGGACGGCGGGCGCATCGGCGAGCGCGGCCGTCACGCCGAGCTGCTCGCCACCGGCGGGCTCTACGCCACCCTGTGGCGGTTGCAGCAGGAGGATCGGGGCCGACAGACGGTGCCGGTTCAGGAGTCGGATGGAGGAAGCGGCGCGTAGATGCGCTCGAAGCGCGCGCGGTAGGCCTCGGGAATCGGCTGGCTCTTCAGGCTGCGGGTCTCGACACAGACCGTGGTCATGCGTGCGTCGACGCAGGTCCGCCCATCGACCTCGTAGACGTAGCGCAGGCCCAGCGAGCTGCGTCCGAGGTGGTAGCAGGTCACGCGCACGATCGGCCGGTCGCCGAAACGCAGCGGGTGCAGGAAATCGACCTCGGAGCGCACCATCGGAAACGCGACCCGCTGGTGCTGGATCAGGTGGTAGTAGCGCACCCCGATGTACTCCTCCCACAGATTCTCGAACGCCTCGTGGAGGTAGTTGTGGATGCGCGGGAAGTAGGCGATCCCGGCCGGGTCGACGTCGCCGAAACGCACCAGGTGCCGGGTGACGAAATACTCGTGGCTGCCGTCGCGGGCGATGGTCGTGGCGAGGAGGTCGTGGTTCATGGTCTGTGCCCAGGCAGTGATGTTGCCGCGAAAAACTCGAGGTACTCGTCGACCAGGCGACTCCAATCGAAACGATGCAGGGTCTCGCGCGACACCAGCGCACGATCGAAGTGCGCGGTCGCGAGCGCCTCGCACCAGGCCTCGACGTCGCCGCTGGCCACCAGGCGACCGGTCACCCCGTCGATCACCGCGTCGCGCAAACCTTCCAGGTCGGACGCGAGCACCGGCACGCCATGTGCGGTCGCCTCGATCACCGAGATACCGAACCCCTCGGCATCGCCGGTAACCGCGACATTCGGCATCAGGAACAGGTCGGCACACGCCAGCAGCGCACGCTTGCGCGGCTCGTCGAGGGTCCCGAGCAACTGAACCCTGCCCTGCAGGCCGTGCTGGGCGATCGCCCGCTCTATCGCGCCGCGCTGTTCGCCGGCGCCGCCGACAAGGTAGACGTATTCGGACCCGAGCCGCGGCATCACCTCAGCGACGAACCACGCCACCCCCTTGCGCCTGACCAGGCGCCCGATCGTCACCAGGACGCGCCTGTCCGCAAGATTCGTCGGCAGAAACGCCGCGTCGCCGGAAAGCTCCTCATTACTCTCCAGCCATTCGGGATGGAGGCCGTTCGGGATCACCCGGCATCGGCTCGGGTCAACACCACGGGCGATGCAAAGATCGCGCGTGAAACGGCTGACCGAAACCACGCCATCGAGCCGCCTAAGGCACCAGGGGACGACCCGCTGGTAGAGGGCATTGGGGTAGATCACGTCGAGGGCATGCGTCGTGATCGTGACCGGAACCTCGACGATTTTCTGGATCAGCCAGGCGAGCGGGGCCAGGGCGGCGTCGGCGAAATGCACATGCCGGTAACACCGACGATGCCTCACGACGTGCCACAGCACTTTCACTGCAAACAGGGGCACCCCGCGCACGCCAACCCGGTTGGCGAGCAGTTCAACCCGGGTGCGCTTCGACAGCGCCTGATGGAGATCGGCCGCGTAGCGCTCGAGCCCTCCCACCATGGGCGGGTAGTTTCGGGTGACCAGGAGTAGATCGGCACGCCGCGCCCGGTCATTGTCAACCGCCATACCTTAAATACACTTTACTAGAGGATGCGATCCCGGCAAACCGGGAGGTCTTGTGTCGCAGATGCCTATCAAGTGTAAAGCTCGTCCATGCGTCTGGACGCACCGCCTCACCCGAGCGCCGCAGCCAGCGCTGTGAGAAACACCTCGTTCTCTTCCGGCCTGCCGACCGTCACGCGCAGGCAGTCGGC
>CBDTVS010000366.1:0-2114 GCA_965364245.1 uncultured Gammaproteobacteria bacterium
GTAATCATGTCGAGGCGCTGCCGCCGCTCGCGGTTGACGAACCCACGGTAAGCATGACCTTTAGCGTCAACAGCTCGCCTTTCAGCGGCCGCGAGGGCAGGTTCCTGACCTCGCGCCAGATCGAGGAGCGCCTGCGCCGCGAAACCCTGCACAACGTCGCCCTGCGCGTCGAGGCGCTGGCCGAGGCCGATCGCTTCCGCGTCAGCGGGCGCGGCGAGCTGCACCTCGGCATCCTGATCGAGAACATGCGCCGCGAGGGCTTCGAGCTGGCCGTGTCGCGGCCCGAGGTAATCCTGCGCGAAATCGACGGCCGCGTCTGCGAACCCTACGAGCAGCTGACCGTCGATGTCGAAGAAGCCAGCCAGGGCGCGGTGATGGAGGCGCTGGGCCGGCGCAAGGCCGAACTGCAGAACATGCTGCCCGACGGCAACGGCCGCGTGCGCATCGATTACGTGATTCCGTCACGCGGCCTGATCGGCTTCCAGGCAGAGTTCATGAGCCTGAGCTCCGGCAGCGGGCTGATTTACCACGTGTTCGATCATTACGGCGCGAAAATCGACGGCGCAATCGGCCAGCGCCAGAACGGCGTGCTGGTCTCGACCGCCACCGGCAAGGCCCTGGCTTACGCGCTGTTCAACCTGCAGGAACGCGGCCGCCTGATGATCGGCCACGGCGAACCGGTATACGAGGGCATGGTGGTCGGCATCCACAGCCGTGCCAACGACCTCGTCGTCAATCCGCTGAAAGCCAAGCAGCTGACCAACATCCGCGCCGCCGGCAACGATGAAAACCTGGCGCTGACGAAACCCATACGGCTGACGCTGGAGCAGGCGCTGGAATTCATCGACGACGACGAGCTGGTCGAGGTCACGCCCAAGGCAATCCGCGTGCGCAAGAAGTTCCTCAAGGAGCACGAGCGCAAGAAGGCGGCGCGCGGCGCGGCATAGCTCCGGCGGATCTCGCGCCCCCTGCGGACCGGGAGTTGCCGGCGGCACCGGCTCCGCGCTAGCGTGCCGGTGTGCCGCATCCGCCCCGGAGTCGCCCGTGAACCGTCTCGTCGCCGTCCTGTTACTACTGCTCTTCACCGGCCCCGCGCTCGCCGTGCACGAGCCGTGGGTCACCGAGACCTTCCCGCAGGACGTCGAGAAGTGGTGGTGGGACGACGCCTGGTGGCAGGAGGGACGACTCGACACCCCCGCGAACCACGCGGTCACGGTCGAGGAGACCAGCTACCGGAGTGACGACGTCGAGGTGCCGGCGTACCTGTTCCGTCCGACGACGCCCGGCGATCACCTCCCGGTGCTGTTCCTGCACGGGCGCCGCGGCCTCGACGACCTGACGCTGCTGCTGCCGCGGCGGCTCGCCGCGCGCGGTTTCGTGGTCCTCGCACCCGATCTCTGGAGCGCGCGCTTCGTCGAGAAGCTGCCGATCGCGCACGACCCGGCCGCCGAGCTCGACGCCGCGCGCGGGGTCGACGCCCTGCTGGCACTGCCCGGCATCCGCGGTGACCGCGCCTGCGTCGTCTCGCACACGCGCGGCGGTTACCAGGCCCTGATGGCACTGGTGAAACACGGCCGCCAGGCGCGCGGTGCGGCCTGCTACGTCGGCTACTACCCGCACTGGCAGGATCCCAACGCCCCCGAACCGATGCAGGTCTACCGCTACGCGCCGGAACTCGAGGAGCTCGCGGTCCCGGCCCTGGTGTTCATCGGCGAACACGAGCAGTACCAGCGGCTGCGGCCGATCGTCGAGGGCACCGAAGCGCTGCGCGCCAAGGGCCGCGACGTACGCCTGATCGTCTACCCCGGGGTCGGTCGCGGCTTCGATTTCCGCCCGCCGAGCGTGCGCACCTTCGCCGATGACCTCGCCGCGAAGGACGCGGCGCGCCGCACCGAGCTGTTCATCCGCCGCCACCTCGAGTGAGCGCCGGCACTCGCGACCGGCAGGAGTCGCGTAGAATCAGCCTCCCCTTGGCGACCCTTCGACCGCGGCTGCGGTCCAAACCGGCATGACCACGACCATCTACATCGACGGCGAGGCGGGCACCACCGGGCTCGAGATCCGCGAGCGGCTCGCCCCGCGCGACGACCTCGAGCTGCTGTCGATCGACCCGG
>CBDTVS010000367.1:0-2097 GCA_965364245.1 uncultured Gammaproteobacteria bacterium
TGTAGGCGAGGCGGTAGGCTGGCATCGCCTGCGGCCAGCGGTTCGCCACCCAGCGTTTCGCGCCGAGTGAGGCGAGCAGCGAGTGCAGCGCGAAGTAGCCGAGCCAGAACGCGGCGAGCAGGACGAGTTGCGAGGTCACGCGGTCTCCGACTGACGGGGCGATGAGGCGCGCGGTTTCCCCAGTGCCGCTGGCGACTTACAATGCCGCCCCTCCGGCCCCGATGGGGCCTCGTCAAAGCTAGCACAGGACCCGTCATGGGCTTCAAATGCGGAATCGTCGGGCTGCCGAACGTCGGCAAGTCGACCCTGTTCAATGCCCTGACCCGGGCGGCCATCGCGGCCGAGAACTACCCGTTCTGCACCATCGACCCCAATGTCGGTGTGGTGCCGCTGCCCGACCCGCGCCTCGACGCCATCGCGGCGATCGTCCAGCCCAAGGAGGTGATCCCGACGACCATGCAGTTCGTCGACATCGCCGGGCTGGTGGCCGGGGCGGCGCAGGGCGAGGGGTTGGGTAACAAGTTCCTGGCCAACATCCGCGAGACCGACGCCATCGCCCACGTCGTGCGCTGCTTCGAGGACACCGACGTGGTGCACGTCGACGGCGCCATCGATCCGGTGCGCGACATCGGCGTCATCGATACCGAGCTCGCGCTGGCCGACCTCGACACCGTGCAGCGCGCCGTCGAGCGGGCTGGCAAGGCATCGAAGTCGGGCGACAAGAAGGCGCTGGCGCAGAAGGCACTGTTCGAACGCGTCGAGGCGCACCTCGACACCGGCGCGCCGGTGCGCGCGCTGGAACTCGACCACGACGAGCGCATCGCGCTGCGCGAACTGCACCTGCTGACCGCCAAGCCAACCGTCTACATCGCCAACGTCGCCGACGACGGTTTCACCGGCAATCCGCACCTCGACGCCGTCCTTGCGCTGGCCGCGGAGGAGGGCTCGGAGGTGGTGCCGGTGTGCGCCGCCATCGAGGCCGAGATCGCGCAGCTCGCCGAGGACGAGAAGGCCGAGTTCCTCGCCGATCTGGGCCTCGACGAGCCGGGCCTCGACCGCGTCGTGCACGCTGGCTATCGCCTGCTCGGACTGCAGACCTACTTCACCGCTGGGCCCAAGGAGGTTCGTGCCTGGACGGTGCGCGTCGGCGCCACCGCGCCCGAGGCCGCCGCGGTGATCCACACCGACTTCCAGCGTGGCTTCATCCGCGCCGAGGTGATCGGCTACGACGACTTCATCGCCTGCAATGGCGAGCAGGGCGCCAAGGAAGCCGGCAAGCTGCGCCTCGAGGGCAAGGAGTACGTGGTGCGTGACGGCGACGTCATGCACTTCCGCTTCAACGTCTGATCCTTGTCGTCGTGCCACAAGAGAAGGGGCCCGCAGGCCCCTTTTTAACGCATGGTACTGCTTGATTCACTCGACCGTGACGGTGATCTTCGACGACATCACCGGCGGCTCGTGCGGCACGTGGTTCTGGTCACCTAGCAGCAGTTGCAGGGTGTGCTGGCCGGGAGGGAGTTCGAGCATCACCTCGGTCTGGCCGCCACCGAAGTGCTTGCGGTTGGCGTCGGACGGCAACGGCTTGCTCATCGGTGGCGCGTCGGCGAGGTCGATGAGCAGGTGGTGGTGGCCGGTATTGGCCTTCTCGATGCCGGCCGGCGCGACACCCATGCCGGCCAGGCCGAACTGGACCTTGAACGGGCTCTTGACGGTTTCCCCGTCGGCGGGGGCGATGATGTAAACCGAGGCGCCGGCCGGTGAAGGCGTGGCCGCCATGGCGACTGGACTGACGGTGAAGATCGCGGCAAGCGCGATACCGAGGGATTGCTTGATCATGTGAACCTCCGGTGAGACGTGGCTGGGCCCGCCCCGTGACTAGGCAGCACGCGTGCGCAGGCCTGCAAATAGCCTAGTCAATCGGTGAGGTATTTGCCCGAACCAGCCGGATGGTTCATGTCGTGGTGGTGACCCCGCGGCTTGACACTCCCGGGGGCAGGCGGGACAATTCCGCCCCTTGAATGGCTATGTAGCTCAGTTGGTTAGAGCACATCACTCATAATGATGGGGTCGCTAGTTCGAATCTAGCCATAGCCACCA
>CBDTVS010000368.1:0-2075 GCA_965364245.1 uncultured Gammaproteobacteria bacterium
CGACCGATGTGGAACGCGCTCTCGTCCTCGTCCTGCAGGCGCACGTGATCGATGCGCGCGCCGGGCGCGAGGCGCAGGTCGGTGCAGGCATTGGTGAAGTAGCTGCCGCCCTCCGGAGCGACGTAGGCCTCGACCAGCGTCGCCTGGCTGTGTGCCCCGGCGACCACGACGTTGCGTAGGTGGCTGACGTAGTCCTGCCCCGCGCCGGCGACGAACAGCAGCTGCAGCGGGGCCTCGAGCACGCAGCCCTCGGCCAGCTCCAGCAGCACGCCGTCGCCCATGTAGGCGGTGTTCAGCGCAACGAACGGATCCTGTTCATCGGCGGACGCGCTAAACGACGGCTGCAGGGCCGGATCGCCCGCGTCCAGCGCGGCGGCCAACGACACGCAGCGCACACCATCCGGCAGGCGCCCAAGGTCGGAGAGGTCGGCACGGAAATGACCGTTGACGAACACCATGCGGTGCGCGCCTTCCAGGCTGACCCCGGCCAGTTCAGGTGCCCCGGCGTCGGCTGCCGGCAGCGCGAATTCGCGCCGCTCGAGCCCCGTCAGCCGGGTGTACTTCCAGCTCTCCTGGCGCGTGGTCGGCAGCCCCAGGGTCGCGAAACGGTCGATGCCCGACTGGCGCAGCGTCGCGACCCAGTCGCTCGTACCGCCGGGCAACGCCTCGCGCGCCTCGGCGAAACCGCTGACGAAACGGTCGGTGGCGTCGCTGCTCACGGCCGCGCCTCGCCGCCAGCCGCACCGGCCTGGTTGATCCAGCTGTAACCCTTCTCCTCGAGCTCGAGCGCCAGCTCGCGACCGCCGGAGCGGACGATCTGGCCGTTCGCGAGGACGTGCACGTGGTCGGGCACGATGTAGTCGAGCAGGCGCTGGTAATGGGTGACCAGGATCATCGAGCGCTCCGGGCTGCGCAGGCTGTTGACGCCGCCGGCGACGATACGCAGCGCGTCGATGTCGAGGCCCGAGTCGGTCTCGTCGAGGATCGCCAGACGCGGCTCGAGCACCGCCATCTGCAGGATCTCGTTGCGCTTCTTCTCACCGCCCGAGAAACCCTGGTTGACGGCGCGCGACAGGAACGATTCGTCCATCTCGACCAGCTTCATCTTCTCGCGCACGTAGGCCATGAAGTCCATGGCGTCGAGCTCCTCCTCGCCGCGCTGCTTGCGCACCGCGTTCAGCGCCGCCTTGAGCAGGTAGACGTTGCTGACCCCGGGGATCTCCACCGGGTACTGGAAGGCGAGGAAGACGCCGTCGCGGGCACGCTCCTCGGGCGCCCGGTCGAGCAGGTCGACGCCCTGGTAGAGCACCTCGCCGGCGGTGACCTCGTAGCCATCGCGGCCGGAGAGGACATGGGCCAGGGTGCTCTTGCCCGAGCCGTTCGGACCCATAATCGCGTGCACCTCGCCCGCCTTGACGCTGAGGTTGATGCCCTTGAGGATCGGCTTGCCGTCGGTTTCGACGCAGAGATTGCGGATTTCCAGCATGTCTAGGTTCCAGTTCGTGGTCTGTTCGTGGGGTGCGGGCGTCAGCCGACGCTGCCCTCGAGGCTGATGCCGAGCAGCTTCTGCGCCTCGACGGCGAACTCCATCGGCAGCTCGCGGAACACCTCCTTGCAGAAGCCGTTGACGATCATCGACACCGCGTCCTCGGCGTCGAGCCCGCGCTGCATGCAGTAGAAGAGCTGGTCGTCGCTGATCTTCGAGGTGGTCGCCTCGTGCTCGACGCTGGCGCTCGGGTTCTGCACCTCGATGTACGGGAAGGTGTGCGCGGAGCACTTGTCGCCGATCAGCAGCGAGTCGCACTGGGTGTAGTTGCGTGCCCCCTCGGCGCCCTTGCCGACCTTGACCAGCCCGCGGTAGGCGTTGTGCCCCCTGCCGGCCGAGATGCCCTTGGAGATGATGGTGCTCGAGGTGTTGCGCCCGAGGTGGATCATCTTGGTCCCGGTGTCGGCCTGCTGGGCGTTGTTGGTCAACGCCACCGAGTAGAACTCGCCGATGCTGTCGTCGCCGCGCAGCACACAGCTCGGATACTTCCAGGTGATCGCCGAGCCGGTCTCGACCTGGGTCCAGGAGA
>CBDTVS010000369.1:0-2071 GCA_965364245.1 uncultured Gammaproteobacteria bacterium
TCCAGAACGACATCCTCAAGGAGTTCATGGTCCGCAACACCTACATCTACCCGCCGGCACCGTCGATGCGCATCGTCTCCGACATCATCGGCTTCACCGCCGGCCACATGCCGAAATTCAACTCGATCTCGATCTCCGGCTACCACATGCAGGAGGCCGGGGCGACCTGCGCGCAGGAGCTCGCCTACACCATCGCCGACGGCATCGAGTACGTGCGCACCGCGATCGCCAGCGGCCTCGACGTCGACAAGTTCGCGCCGCGCCTGTCGTTCTTCTTCGCCATCGGCATGAACTTCTTCATGGAGGTGGCCAAGCTGCGCGCCGCGCGCGTGCTCTGGTCGACGCTGATGCAGGAGAAGTTCGCGCCCAAGGACCAGCGTTCGCTGATGCTGCGCACCCACTGCCAGACCTCGGGCGTCAGCCTGACCGCGAAGGATCCCTACAACAACATCATGCGCACCACCGTCGAGGCGATGGCCGCATCGCTCGGTGGCACCCAGTCGCTGCACACCAACGCCTTCGACGAGGCGCTGGCGCTGCCGACCGATTTCTCGGCGCGCATCGCACGCAACACCCAGCTGGTGCTGCAGGAGGAGACCGGCATCACCAAGGTGGTCGACCCGCTGGCCGGCTCCTACTACGTCGAGAGCCTGACCGCCGCGCTGGTCGAGGAGGCGCGCAAGATGATCGACGAGGTCGAGGCCATGGGCGGCATGACCAAGGCGGTCGAGACCGGCATGCCGAAGATGCGCATCGAGGAGGCCTCGGCGCAGCGCCAGGCACGCGTCGACCGCGGTGAAGAAGTAATCGTTGGCGTCAACAAGTACCAGCTGGAGAAGGAGCCGCCGGTCGATATCCTCGACATCGACAACGCCAAGGTGCGCGAGTCGCAGGTCCGTCGTCTCGAGAAGCTGCGCGCGGAGCGCGACCAGGCCGCCTGCGACGCCTCGCTCGCCGCGCTGACCAAGGCCGCCGAGGAGTCCAGCGGCAACCTGCTCGAGCTGGCGGTCGATGCGGCGCGTGCCCGTGCCACGGTCGGCGAGATCTCCGATGCACTGGAGAAGGTCTACAGCCGCCACCGCGCCGTGACCCACTCGATCGCCGGCGTCTACGGCTCCGCTTACGAGGGCGACGAGGGCTTCGCCAAGGTCAAGCAGGAGGTCGACGCCTTCGCCGAGAACGAGGGGCGCCGCCCGCGCATGCTGGTGTGCAAGCTCGGTCAGGACGGCCACGACCGCGGCGCCAAGGTGATCGCCACCGCGTTCGCCGACATCGGCTTCGACGTCGACATCGGTCCGCTGTTCCAGACCCCCGAAGAGGCGGTCAACGAGGCGATCGAGAACGACGTGCACGTGATCGGCATCTCGTCGCAGGCGGCCGGGCACAAGACGCTGGTGCCGCAGGTGATCGAGAACCTCAAGCAGCAGGGCGCCGACGACATCATCGTGATCTGCGGCGGCGTGATCCCACCGCAGGACTACGACACCATGCTCGGCTTCGGCGTCGCGGCGGTCTACGGGCCGGGGACCAACATCCTGCTCGCCGCCCACGAGGTGCTGGGCATCATCCGCGATCGCGGCAAGGCGGCGTGAGGGATCTGCTCGGACCGAAGCGGAGTTTGTAGATCGGGCTTCAGCCCGACAACCGACCCGTCGGGCTGAAGCCCGACCTACAGAACAGCGACTGTAAGGGGACTAGGCATGCAAGAGATTGTCGACCGGCTCGAGAAGTACCGCCAGGACGCCGCCCTCGGCGGCGGCCAGAAGCGCATCGACGCGCAGCACAAGCGCGGCAAGCTGACCGCGCGCGAGCGCATCGACCTGCTGCTCGACGAGGGCAGTTTCGAGGAGTGGGACACCTTCGTCGAACATCGCTGCACCGATTTCGGCATGGCGGACAAGAAGATCCCGGGCGACGGCGTGGTGACCGGCTACGGCACCATCAACGGCCGCGTGGTGTTCGTGTTCAGCCAGGACTTCACGGTGTTCGGCGGCTCGCTCTCCGAGGCGCATGCCGAGAAGATCTGCAAGGTGATGGACCACGCGATGAAGGTCGGCGCGCCGGTGATCGG
>CBDTVS010000370.1:0-2066 GCA_965364245.1 uncultured Gammaproteobacteria bacterium
CACGAACTGGTGCTTGAGCGCCGCGCCCGCGTGTACCAGCGCGAAGACGGTGTGATCGCGGCAGCAAAACCGAACGAACGCCTACGCAGCAACGACGTGTTGATTCTGGTCGGTGCGTTGGAGAGCGTCGTGGACCTGCGAAAGATCCGTGGACTGACGACCTCGGATGATCAAGCTCGCAAGTTACAAGTTCCCGCTTGGCGGCGCACGCTCGTCGAGGCGGTCATGATGTGCGCCGGGCGCTCGGTGCCGACCAGGATCGGACCGAGCGGCACGCCGTTGCCGAGCACCTTGAGCATGTTGAAGGCGATGTGCGCCGCATCGAGGTTCGGCATCACCAGCAGGTTGGCCTGACCGGTGAGCTGGGCATTGGGGAACAGCCGCCCGCGGATCACCTCCGAGAGCGCCGAGTCGGCGTGCATCTCGCCCTCGACCTCGAGCCCTGGCGCCCGCGCCTTGAGCAGCTCGGTCGCCTTGCGCATCTTGCGCGGCGAGGACTGCCGGCTGACGCCGAAGTTCGAGTAGGAGAGCATCGCGACCTTGGGCGTGATGCCGAAGCGACGCATCTCCTCGGCGCAGAGGAAGGCGATCTCGGCGATGTCCTCCGCCGTCGGGTCGACCTGCACGTGGGTGTCGGCGATGAAGAAGGTGCCCGACTGCAGGATCAGCGCGCTCATCGCCGAGCAGCGCTTGATGCCCTGCGCGCGCTTGATCACCGGCAGTACGTGGCGGAAGTGGTTGCCGAAGCGGCCCACGGCGCCGCACAGCATGGCATCGGCGTAACCGAGGTGCACAGCGAGCGCGGCGATCACGGTGTTCTGGGTGCGCACCTGGGTGCGCGCCTCTTCCGGGGAGAGCCCGTCGCGCTCGCGCAGCGCATGGTAGGCGCGCCAGAACTCGCCGAAGCGCGGGTCGCTGTGCGGGTTGATCAGATCGAAATCCTGCTCCGGGGCGAGGCGCAGGCCGAGACGCTTGATGCGGTCTGTGACCACCTCGGGACGTCCGACCAGGGTCGGCCGCGCGAGACCGTCGTCGACCACCTGCTGCACCGCCTGCAGCACGCGCTCGTCCTCGCCCTCGGCGTAGACCACCCGCTTGGGTGCCTGGCGCGCGCTCTCGAAGATCGGCTTCATCAGGTTGCCGGAGCGGAACACGAAGCGGCTCAGGCGGTCACGGTAGACCTGCATGTCCTCGATCGGCCGCGTGGCCACGCCGGAGTCCATCGCCGCCTGCGCCACCGCCGGCGCGATCTGCAGGATCAGGCGCGGATCGAACGGTTTCGGGATCAGGTACTCGGGCCCGAAGTTCAGCGAGTCCGTGCTGTACGCCTCGCGCACCACGTCCGAGGACTCGGCCACCGCGAGGTCGGCGATCGCCTTGACGGCGGCGTGCTTCATCTCCTCGTTGATGGTGGTCGCGCCGACGTCGAGCGCGCCGCGGAACAGGAACGGGAAGCAGAGAACGTTGTTGACCTGGTTCGGGTAATCGGAACGGCCGGTCGCGAGCACCGCGTCGGGACGCACCGCCAGCGCGTCCTCGGGCAGGATCTCGGGGTTCGGGTTGGCCAGCGCGAGGATCATCGGCTTGTCGGCCATCTTCGCGACCATCTCCGGCTTCAGCGCGCCGCCGGCCGACAGGCCGAGGAAGATGTCGGCACCGGCGATGGCGTCGTCGAGATTGCGCGCCTCGGTGTCGACCGCGTAGCGCGCCTTGAACTCGTCGATGTCCTTGTCGCGCCCGGCGTAGATCACACCGGTCCGGTCGCAGACCATGACGTGCTCGCGCGGCAGGCCCATGCTCACCAGGAGGTCGAGGCAGGCGAGTGCCGCAGCGCCGGCGCCGCTGGCCACCACGCGCACGTCGGCCAGTTCCTTGCCGACCACGCGCAGGCCGTTGACCACCGCGGCGCTGACCACGATCGCAGTGCCGTGCTGGTCGTCGTGGAACACCGGGATCTTGAGGCGCTTGCGCAGCTCGCGCTCGATGACGAAGCACTCCGGCGCCTTGATGTCCTCGAGGTTGATGCCGCCGAAGGTCGGCTCGAGGCTGGCGACGATGTCGATGAA
>CBDTVS010000371.1:0-2043 GCA_965364245.1 uncultured Gammaproteobacteria bacterium
GGTGGCGTAGCCGCCACCGGCCGGGCTCTCTCCCGTGGCGCCGACCACCAGGTCGGCGCGGTCGTCGACCAGCGCGTCCCAGGCGCCGCCAAACACCTCGGTGGTCAGCTTCAGCTGGGTGCCGTGGCCCTCGGCGTAGAAACGTTCGAGCAGCGGATGCAGCGCCTCCAGCGGCAGCAGGTCGCTCACGGCGATGCGCAGGTCGGCTTCCCAGCCGGTGGCGATGCGCCTGACGGTCAGCTCCAGTTCGCCCGCGGCGCGCAGCAGGTGGCGACCGTCATCGAGTAGCTTGCGCCCGGCCGGGGTGAGATGCGCGCGATGACCGCTGCGATCGAACAGCACGACGTCGAGACCCTGTTCGAGCTTCTGGATGGTGTAGGTGATCGCCGACGGAACGCGGTGCAGTTCCTCGGCGGCCGCGGCGAAGCTGCCCTTGCGATCGATGGCGTCGAGGACGATCAGGGCGTCGAGGGTCAGGCGCATGGCATCCCGGTAACGCGGCGCCGACGGCGCGGCTTGCGGCGGTGGTTTATCATAGCGCCCAAAAGCACGAAAGGCCGCGAGACGCCCTCGTGGCGCGGAATCCCACTTCATGAACCAGATGGTCGACGGGCGCTGGAGTCCCGAACCCTTCAAGCCGCGTGTCGTCAACGGGACCTTCGAGCGTCCCGAGAGCGCCTTTCGCGATCGCATCACCGCCGATGGCAGCTCCGGTTTCCCGGCCGAGGTGGGCCGCTACCACCTCTACGTCTCGCTGGCGTGTCCCTGGGCGCATCGGACGCTGATCTTCCGCGTGCTCAAGGGGCTCGAAACGGCGATCGACGTGTCGGTCGTGCACCCCTACATGGGCGAGCGGGGCTGGAGCTTCGCGAGCGACTTTCCCGGCTGCACCGGCGACCGGGTCGGCGGCCACACCTACCTCTACGAGGCCTACGCCGACGCAGACCCGGGCTACAGCGGCATCATCACCGTGCCTGTGCTGTGGGATCGCGAGCGCAACACCATCGTCAACAACGAGTCGTCGGAGATCATCCGCATGTTCAACGACGCCTGCGAACCCTGTGGCGCCGCCGGACCCGACCTCTACCCGGAACCGCTGCGCGAGGCGATCGACGAGGTCAATGCGCTGGTCTAC
The DNA here is from genome assembly GCA_965364245.1 of uncultured Gammaproteobacteria bacterium. Classification (GTDB taxonomy): domain Bacteria; phylum Pseudomonadota; class Gammaproteobacteria; order QNFN01; family QNFN01; genus QNFN01. The sequence goes on from CBDTVS010000371.1 coordinate 1,136, forward strand.
GCCAACGTGAACAACGGGGTCTACCGCGCCGGTTTCGCCACCACGCAGGCGAGCCACGAGCGTGCCGTGCGGCGCCTGTTCGACACCCTCGACCAGCTCGAGGCGCGCCTCGCGAACCAACGCTACCTGGTCGGTGACACCGTCACCGAGGCCGACTGGCGCCTGTTCACGACGCTGGTGCGTTTCGACGCCGTCTACGTCACCCACTTCAAGTGCAACCTGCGCCGTCTGGTCGATTACCCGAACCTGTGGGGCTACACGCGCGAGCTCTACCAGTGGCCGGGCATCGCCGCGACGGTCGACTTCGCCCACATCAAGTCGCACTACTACACCAGCCACCCGTCGCTGAATCCGCACGGTCTGGTGCCGCTCGGTCCCGAGCTCGATTTCGACGCCCCGCACGGGCGCGGCTGAACGACGTTCCACCAGCTCACTGCGGCGGCCCTTAGTGCCACGCAGTTGATCCCGGTCAATTCGACCGATCTCCATCGTGACTTCCTTGTAAGCGTGACCGAGGCGGGTGGGTCTCCTGTCTTAAGTGCGGGCCATCGTGCCGGCACCGGAGCGATCCAGTACCCAGATCACGAGGGGTCCGCCATGTCACCAATCCTCCTGCTGCTCGGCACCATCACGCTGCTGTTCGCCACGTGGGCACCCGTTCACGCCATGTCGCACGGCAAAAACCCGTGCGCCGAGAAAACCGGCTACTGATCGCCCGTACTCAACGACCGCGACGTACTCACCACCCATTGGAGATCGAGCGATGAACCGTATGAACAAGCTCTGTTGCGCCGTAGCGCTGGCTCTGAGTGCCACCGCGCCGGCCCATGCCATGTCGCACGGCAAGAATCCCTGCGCGGCGAAGAACCCGTGCGCGGCGAAGAACCCGTGCGCGGCGAAGAACCCGT
>CBDTVS010000372.1:0-2040 GCA_965364245.1 uncultured Gammaproteobacteria bacterium
CCAGCCAGCCGAGCGGCGTGACCATCGACAGCAGCAGGTGCAGCTCGGCGTGCTCGGGAACCCGCGACTGGATGAACATCGTGGCCGAGCCGGGGTTGACGCCCGCCGCTAGCCAGTCGATCACCAGGTCCAGCGTGCTCTCGCCGATCACCCCCGGGTGCTCGTAGTGGGTGGTCAGCGCATGCCAGTCGGCGACGAAGAAGAAGCACTCGTACTCGTGCTGGAGCTTGACCCAGTTCTGCAGCACGCCGTGGTAGTGGCCGAGGTGCAGCCGGCCGGTCGGACGCATGCCCGAGAGCACGCGCTGGTAATGGGTCGGTACCGAGTTCAAGCCAATCCCCCCGGGTCGCAGGCCGTCGCGAGATGCGCCGGCATCACAAGCCTAACAAATTGAACAGCAGCCCCTGCAGCAGGCCGACCGGCGGCCACAGCAGGTGCCCGAGCCAGCCCATCATCAGCAGCGCGAGCAGGATCATCAGCCCGTACGGCTCGAGGCGCCAGCCGGTCGGGCAGCAATCCGGCCACCACCCGTCCGCCGTCGAGCGGCGGCAGCGGCAGCAGGTTCAGCACCATCAGCACCAGGTTGATGGTGATGCCGGCGAAGCCCATGTAGATCAGCGGCAGTGCGACCCAGCGCGCCTCGTCGCCAAGCAGCACGCCGACCTTCATCGCCAGCGCCCACAGCAGGGCCATCGCCAGGTTGGCCAGCGGCCCCGCAGCCGCGACCAGCACCATGTCGCGCTTCGGGTTGCGCAGGTTCTCCCAGGTCACCGGCACCGGCTTGGCCCAGCCGAAGATGAACCCGCCCATCAGGGTCAGTGCGAGCGGCACCAGCACGGTACCGATCGGGTCGATGTGGCGGATCGGATTCAGCGTCAGGCGGCCCATCATGTACGCGGTCGGATCGCCGAGCCGGCGCGCCACCCAGCCGTGGGCGACTTCGTGAACGGTGATCGCGAACAGGATCGGCAGGGCCCAGACGGCGATGCGCTGGACGGTGGTGAGTTCCTCCATCGCTGGATTATACCGGCCAGGCGTGGCGCGGTGCCGTGGCGCGGCTCACCCGAACAGCGCCGTGTCGCCGAGTCCGGCGCGCACCACCTCGGGAGGGTCGCAGGTCATGTCGACGACGCTGGTCGGCTCGACGCCGCACGGACCGCCGTCGATCACCAGGTCGAGCGCGTGCCCGAGCTTGTCGTAGATCAGCTCGGGATCGTTCATCGGCAGCTCGCTGTCGGGCAGGCGCAGCGTGGTGCTCATCAGCGGGGCGTCGAGCTCCTCGAGCAGCGCCCGGGTGATGCGATGGTCCGGCACGCGGATACCGATGGTGCGCCGTTTGCGGTGTTGCAGCCGCCGCGGCACCTCGCCGGTCGCCTTCAGCAGAAAGGTGTAGGGCCCCGGGGTCAGGGTCTTCAGCAGCCGGTAGGCGCTGTTGTCGATCTTGGCGTAGGTCGCGATCTCGGAGAGGTCGCGGCAGACCAGGGTCAGGTTATGGTCCTCGTCGAGCCGGCGCAGCCGCTGGATCCGTTCGAGCGCGCCCTTGTCGCCCGGCTGGCAGCCCAGCGCGTAGCAGGAGTCGGTCGGGTAGGCGATCACCCCGCCCTCGCGCACGATGGCTGCGGCCTGGTGCAGCAGCCGCGCCTGCGGGTTGTCGGGGTGAACGTGGAAGTACTGGCTCATCGCGGCCGGCCGGCGGAAAGCGCGCTATTGTACTCGCGCCGCCGGGTCGCGCCATCCCGCGTCTCTCAGTGGGGCGTGGGAATCCGCTCCAGCACGTGCGTGAGGTCGTCCGGGACCGGCTTGAGCCGACCGACGTCGACCCAGGATTGCTCGTGGGTGTGGAAGTCCGAGCCCGCCGATGCGAGCAGCCCGTGGCGCCGCGCGACGTCGGCCAGCCAGCCGATCTCGGCCATGCCCAGTCGCCGGCGAAAGGTGTGGCAGCCCTCTTCATAGTGCTCCACGAGTGACGCCAAAGCGTCGGCCGCCTCGCCGACGAGAAACCGGGCAACCAGTTCGCGCTTCCCCTCGGGCAGGCGCTCC
>CBDTVS010000373.1:0-2038 GCA_965364245.1 uncultured Gammaproteobacteria bacterium
TGAGCCGACGTGCCGTGGACATCGACGCCGCGCTAACCGGCGACCGGCGCGCGCTGGCCCGCGCGCTGACCGCGGTCGAGAACGAGACCGAGCAGGGCCTCGCACTGCTCTCCGCTCTCGACGGCCGCCTTGGCCGCGCGCGGGTGATCGGCCTGACCGGGCCGCCCGGGGCCGGCAAGTCGACGCTGGTCGGCGCCTGCCTCGGCGAACTGCTCGCGCGCGACCTGCGCGTCGCGGTGGTCGCGGTCGACCCGAGCAGTCCCTACAGCGGCGGCGCGATCCTCGGCGACCGACTGCGCATGGACCGCCACGCCGCCGACGAGCGGGTGTTCATCCGCTCGCTCGCGGCACGCGGCCACCTCGGTGGCCTGTCGCGCAGCACCGCGTGGGTCGTCGACCTGCTCGACGCCGCCGGCTTCGACGTCGTGATCGTCGAGACGGTCGGCACCGGTCAGTCCGAAACCGAGATCGTCGACCTCGCCCAGGTGCGCGTGGTGCTCTGCGCACCGGGACTCGGTGACGACGTGCAGGCGCTCAAGTCCGGGATCCTCGAGATCGCCGACCTGCTGGTGGTCAACAAGGCCGACCTGCCGGGCGCCGCCGAAACCCTCAACCAGCTGCGCTCGGTGCTGACCATGACCGGCCACGCACGACCGGTGCTAGGCACCTCGGCGACCGCCGGCGACGGCGTCGCCGAACTGGTCGATGCCTGCCTCGCCGCACCGGCTGCGGGCGGTCCGGCACGCGACCCGGAGCGGCGGCTGCGCCACGTCATCGCGCGGCTCGCCGGCGAACAGGCGCGCGCGCGGCTGCTGACGGGCGACGACCCGGGCGTCGCGGCGCTGTGTGCGTCGGTGCGGCGTGGCGAGCTCGGCCTCGACGCCGCGGCACGCCGCGCACTCGGCTCGCTGGCGGAGTGAGCAGATGCCCCCGGCTGAGATGAAACCCCTCACCCTGCACGTCGGCGGACACCGCCTCGAGGCGGCCTGGTGGGGGCCACCGCCCGAGGAGGCCCCGACCCTGGTGCTGCTCCACGAGGGGCTCGGCTGCGTCGCGATGTGGCGTGACTTCCCCGCCCGTCTCGCCACGGCGACCGGCTGTGGCGTGCTCGTCTACTCGCGTCTCGGCTACGGCCGCTCCGACCCCTGTCCCCTGCCCCGCCCGCTGACCTACATGCACGACGAGGCGCTGCAGGTGCTGCCGGCCGTGCTGGCCGTCACGCGCGTTCGCCAGGCGCTGCTGGTCGGTCATTCCGACGGTGGCTCGATCGCGCTGGTACACGCCGGGGGCGCGGCGACAGCGGTCCTACGCGGGGTCGTGACCTTCGCCGCGCACGTCTTCTGCGAGGAGCTCAGCGTGCGTTCGATCGACGCGGCCCGGCACGCCTACGAGGAGGGCGACCTGCGCAAACGCCTGGCGCGCTACCACGGCGCCAACGTCGATTGCGCCTTCTGGGGCTGGAACCGGGCCTGGCTCGACCCGGCGTTCATGGAGTGGAACCTGGAGGGGTACCTGCCCGGCATCCGCGTCCCGGTGCTGGCGATCCAGGGCCGCGACGACGAATACGGCACCGCGGCACAGGTCGAGGCGATCGTCGCCGGCTGCGGCGCCGAACCGCTGTTCCTCGAGGATTGCGGCCACTCGCCGCAGCGCGATCGCGAGGCGGCGACGCTGGAGGCCGTCGCCAGATTCGCCCGCCGCGCGATCGACCTGGACGCCTAGCTGAGCGGGTAAACGCTCAGGCGTCGTCCTGCTTCTGGCGCTCGCGCGCCTGCATCTCGTCGAGGTAGTCGTCGAGCTCGGCGATGCTGCCGAACACCGACAGCGAGGGCAGCGCATCGATGATCTCGAACACCTTGCGCACCGGCGGCTTGAGGTTGACCATCAGCATCTCACCGTCGCCCTTGCCGACCGCCTTCTGCAGCTTGAACACGACGCGCAGGCCGGCGCTGCTGATGTAGTCGAGCCCGGCCATGTCGAGCACCATCACCGGCGGCGGGCTCTCGAGCACCCCGGCGACGGAGAGGTCGAACTCGGG
>CBDTVS010000374.1:0-2032 GCA_965364245.1 uncultured Gammaproteobacteria bacterium
GCGACCACGAGCAGGTGGCGAACGCCCTCGAGTACCAGCATGAATTCATGCGGGATCATCTGCTGCGCTGGGTGCCGATCTTCTGCAGGAAGGTGATCGAGACGGCAGAGATCGGGTTTTACCGTGGGGTTGCCAGGGTGACTCGCGATTTTCTCGCCAGCGAGGCCGAGGATCTCCAGCGACGCAGGGAGTTGGTCGGGTCGCTGCAAGCGAATTGAGTGCGCAAAATAAGACGGCCAGGCCGTGGCTCACGGCCTGGCCGATATTTTTGGCGGCGGAAAGGCCTACTTGACCTCGATCTTCGCGGCCTCGCGCAGCCCCTCGAGGTAGGTGCGCACCTGCATCGACTGCAGCATGTTCTCGATCTGCGGCTTGACCGCCTCGAAGGGCGGGCCGGCGACGTCACGCGTCTCCTCGAGCTTGATCACGTGCCAGCCGAACTGGGTCTGGACGGGCGCCTTGCTGTAGCTGCCGGGCGCCATCGCGATCACCGCCTGCGAGAACTCCGGCACCATCTGGCCCGGTTCGAAGAAGCCGAGGTCGCCACCCTGCGGGCCGGACGGACCGGTCGAGCGCTCCTTGGCCAGCGCAGCGAAATCGGCGCCGCCATCGAGTTCGACGATCACCGCCTTGGCGTCGGCCTCGTTCTCGAGCAGGATGTGGCGTGCGTGGTACTCCTTCTTCGTCTCGGCCGAACCGATCTGCTCGTCGTAGACCTTGCGCATCTCGGCCTCGGTGACCGGGTTGCCGTCGATCTGGTCACGCACCGCGAACTGGGCGAGCAGGGCACGCCGGGTCATCTCCATCTCGAGCCTGAACTCGTCACCCTCGTCGAGCTTGCTGCGCTCGGCGTCCTGCACCAGCAGCTCGATGTTGATCAGTTCCTGCAGCAGCTCCTGCGGGGTGCCCTCGCTCTCGGGACGCCGCTCACGGTAGCGCTCGATGTCGCCGGCGGTGAGCGCCTTGCCGTTGACGGTGGCGAGGACCTGACCGTCCTCGGCGGCCAGGGTGGGGCTGCCGGACAGGGCGAGCAGCAGCAGCGGGCCGGCGACGCGGCAGATGGCACGTTGGGTCATGGAACTTCCTTGGTGGATCAACTGGGGACGGATTCGTCGGGTGCGTAGGCGCGGATGCTGAGTGCGTGGATCTCGTCCTTCATCGCCTCGCCGACCGCGGCATAGACCAGCCGGTGACGCTTGAGCAACGGCAGTCCGGCGAAGGCGGCCGAGACGATGGTCACCACGTAGTGGCCGCCACCGCCCTTGGCGCCCTCGTGACCGGCGTGCGCGGCACTCTGGTCGATGATCTCGAGTTGGGTCGGCTCGAGCGCCTCGGTCAGGCGCGTGCGGAGCATGTCGACGCGATCGCTCATTTCGGCAACACCTGCTTGAAGGGCTTGACGGTGGTCTCGGCGTAGACGCCGGCCGCGACGTAAGGGTCGGCGTCGGCCCATGCCTGCGCCGCCTCGAGGGAGTCGAACTCGGCGACGATCAGGCTGCCGGTGAAACCGGCCGGGCCGGGGTCGTCGCTGTCGATGGCCGGGAACGGGCCGGCCAGCACCATGCGCCCCGCCTCCTGCAGCTGCTGCAGGCGTTCAACGTGGGCCGGGCGGGCCGACTGGCGCAGCGGCAGGCTGCCGTCCACGTCGCGGCCGATGATCGCGTAGAGCATTCAGGATTCTCCGTCGGTGGAAACCTCCGGCACCATGTGCCGGGCGAGGTAGAAGGCCTGGGCGATGACGAACACGAAGGTCAGGCCCAACATGCCGAAAAGCTTGAAGTTGACCCAGGTATCGGTATCGAAATTGTACACGACGACCAGGTTCAGCACGCCCATGGCCACGAAGAAGATGACCCACAACAGGTTCAATCGTTCCCACACCGGGTCCGCGACCGTCACCGTGCCTTCCATCATCCGCTGCACCAGCGGTTTGCGGTTGCCGACGTGGCGGCTGCCGAGGAACACCGCGGCGAACAGCCAGTCGAGGATGGTCGGTTTCCACTTGATGAACGACTCGTCCTGGAGCACCAGC
>CBDTVS010000375.1:0-1999 GCA_965364245.1 uncultured Gammaproteobacteria bacterium
CCCTGCAAATGCTAGAATGGCATGCCTCTCCGACCTCGCCCGGAACCTGAACATGACCCCCGAGCCGACCCAGCGGATCCGCGAGATCCCTTACAACTACACGTCGTTCTCGGACCGCGAGATCGTGCGCCGTTTCCTCGGCGCCGAGGCCTGGGCTACGCTCGACCGGCTGCGTGGCGAACGGCGCACCGGGCGCTCGGCGCGGATGCTGTTCGAGGTGCTCGGCGACATGTGGGTGGTCACGCGCAATCCGTTCCTGCAGGACGACCTGCTCGACGACCGTCGACGACGCCAGGCGCTGGTCGACGCGATGCACCACCGGCTCGACCAGATCGTCGCGCGCGCCGACGGCAACGCCGACGCGCTGGGCCTGGCCGAGACCGCGCGCGCCGCGGTACGCGAGTTCACCGACGGCTTCGCGCATCTCGAGGGGCTGCGCGAGCGGGTCCGGCGCCGCCTGTCGCGGGTCACGCGCGGCGACAACATCGACTTCAGCGGTCACGCACGGGTCGCCCATGCCACCGACGCCACCGACTGGCGCGTCGAGTTCCCGCTGGTGGTGGTCAGCCCCGACAGCGAGGCCGAGGTCGCGCCAGTCGTCGCCGCCTGCATCGAGCTCGGCCTGACCATCATCCCGCGCGGCGGCGGCACCGGTTACACCGGCGGGGCGATCCCGTTGCACGCCGACAGCGCGGTGATCAACGTCGAGAAGCTCGAGGCGCTCGGCCCGGTCGAGCGTCGCGTGCTTCCCGGCCTCGACCGCGAGGTGGCGACGGTGCGCTGCGGGGCCGGGGTCGTGACCCGGCGCGTGGCCGAGTTGGCCTCCGCGGCCGATTGTGTCTTCGCCGTCGACCCGACCTCGCAGGACGCCTCGACCATCGGCGGCAACGTCGCGATGAACGCCGGCGGCAAGAAGGCGGTGCAGTTCGGCACCACGCTCGACAACCTCGCCAGCTGGCGCATGGTGACGCCCGACGCCGAATGGCTCGAGGTCGAGCGTCTCGACCACAACCTCGGGCGCATCCACGACCAGCCGACGGTCCGCTTCCGCGTGACCCGCTTCGCGGCCAACGGCACCACACCCGTAGGCGAACCGGAAACGCTCGAGTTGCCGGGCCCGTCGCTGCGCAAGGCCGGTCTCGGCAAGGATGTCACCGACAAGGCGCTCGGCGGCCTGCCGGGCATCCAGAAAGAGGGCTGCGACGGCCTGATCACCTCGGCGACCTTCGTGCTGCACCCCAAGCCGAAGGCGATCCGCACCGTCGCCCTGGAGTTCTACGGCGACCTCTACCGCGCCGTGCCGGCGATCGTCGAGACGAAAGATTACCTGGACGGCCTCGACGGCGTGGCGCTGGCCGGCCTCGAGCACCTCGACGAGCGCTACGTGCGCGCCGTCAACTACACGCCCAAGGCGCCACGCGGTCAGCGGCCCAAGATGGTGCTGATCGCCGACATATCCGGTGACGACGACTCAGCGGTCGGAGCCGCCGCTTCCGAAGTGGTGCGCCTGGCCAACGCCCGCGACGGCGAGGGCTTCGTCGCGACCAGCCCCGAGGCGCGGCGCCGCTTCTGGGCCGCGCGTTCGCGCACCGCGGCGATCGCGCGCCACACCAACGCGTTCAAGATCAACGAAGACGTGGTCATCCCGCTCGACCAGCTCGCCGCCTACAGCGAGGGCATCGAGCGCATCAACATCGAGCAGTCGATCCGCAACAAGCTGGCGATGGTCGATGCGGTGCGCGCCTACCTCGACGGGGGGCTCGCCGAGGCGGGTGGCCCAGAATACGAGGCAAGCGCCGAGGCCGACGCGATCCTCGCGGCCAAGGCCGAGGCGGCACGTCTGCATATCGATGCCGTCGGCGAGGGGTGGACCGAGCTGCTGGCGCACCTCGACGCGCCGGCCGCGGAGCACCTCGACCTGCTTGACGACGCGGCGCGCGCGGCGCTCATCGAGGGTGACACGCTCTTCGCGCTGCTGCTGCGCTACGACCTGCGCGTC
>CBDTVS010000376.1:0-1978 GCA_965364245.1 uncultured Gammaproteobacteria bacterium
CCGTCGTGGCCGGCGAGAAGCAGAAGGTCGTCTACCACGTGAACTACTACGGTGCTAAGCAAGAGGCCGGTGCGCTGCGCAACATCCAGAACCACATCAATGCTGTCGGAAAGGAAAACCTCGACCTGAAGGTGGTCCTGCACGGCAACGGGCTGGCGATGCTGCTCGACCCCGACATGCTCGCCAAGACCAAGATGAAAGAGGCCAATGGCGACCAGAACATGACTGCCCGCGTGGCCAGCCTCAAGGAGCAGGGTGTGCAGTTCCAGATCTGCGCCAACACGCTGAAGGGGCGCAAGGTGGATCTCGACATGCTCTATGACGCCTCCGAGGGTGACATTGTCCCGTCGGGCGTGGCGCAGCTGGCGATCCTTCAGTCGCAGGGCTACGCCTACATCAAGCCGTAACCCGCTGACGTATGGGGGTCACTTGATCCCGCACCGAGAAGCCCGCCTCGCGCGGGCTTCTTTATTTTTCAGGTAGTGTCTGGGCCGTTCGCCGCGTCGGGCGGTGGGCTGGATGTCGCGCAAGATACGCCCGAGCAGGCGCCGGCCAGGACAAGGCTCTCAGTCGATCTGATCTGCCGGATCAAGGCTGCACTGGCCATGCGATGGGAGGTCAGGGGGCGGGAGCGTCACGGAGCTTCGCCTGTAGACGCAACGGGGCCGGCCTTGCGACCGGCCCCGTGCGCTGGGTGGTGCGAATTATTTCCCGAGTTTCTGCATGCTGCCGCGAATCTCCTCCAGAGACTCGCTGAAGCGTGCCTGGATCGCCTCGAACGCCTCGGCCTGCGACTTGTTGGCCATCTCGGCCAGTTCGCGCATGCGATCGAGCGCCTGCTGGAACGCTTCTTGAGCCAATGCGGTCTGCTGGGTGACGCGCTCGGTCGGGTCGGTATTCGGGTCGAAGTTCTGCATCATCTTGGTCGCTTCCTCGACCGACTGCTGCATGATCTCGGCCTGACGCTGCATCAGCGACTGCACGCCCTCGAGGGCGATGCGGTTCGCCTGGGTGATCGCCTCGACGTTCTTGCGCTGGGCGTCGAGGATCTTGGACATGTCGACGCCCGGCAGGTTGATCGACTCCAGGGCGGTCTGCCACTGCGCCATCATCTGCTGCGGGTCGATGGTGAACATCTTGCTCGGATCGAAGTTGAACGGGTTGTTGCTCTGGGCCATGTCACGCTCCTTGGCATTCGGGTGTGGTGCCCGCCGTGCGGCCAGGCGGGTTGAGTATAGACGTACAGGCGCCTGCGTCAGGCCAGGCGCGTGACGGTCCAGTAGAGACCGGTCAGGGTGATCAGCGCCGAGGCCGGGATGACGATACGCCGGCGGTACCACGGACGTGTACGCCAGGTGCCGACTGCGAGCAGCGCAAGCACGATCACCGCGAGTTGGCCGAACTCGACGCCGACGTTGAAGGTGAGCAGCGCGACCAGGAAGTCGCTCTCCGGTAGGCCGATCTCGGTCAGCACCCCGGCGAAGCCCATGCCGTGCAGCAGGCCGAAGGCGAACACGATCACCACGCGCCAGGCGTGCAGGCGGCTGGTCAGGATGTTCTCGAGGCCGACGTAGGCGATCGACAGCGCGATCAGCGGCTCGACCACGCTGGCCGGCAGCGATACGAAACCGTAGATGGTCAGCGCCAGCGTGATGGTGTGGGCGATGGTGAACGCGGTCACCTGCCACAGGATCGGCTTGAGGCGCAGGCTGAGCAGGAACAGCCCGAGCACGAACAGGATGTGGTCTGCGCCCAGCGGCAGGATGTGGGTGAAGCCGAGCACCAGGTAATCGACGGCCACCTCGCCTCGCGGGCGCGGCACCAGCTCGGCATCGAGGGCGAAGGGCGGGCTCGTTGCACCGTCCTTGAGCCAGAACGACTGGATCACCGGGCCGTCTCCGACGCGCAGGCGCAATGCACAGTTGCCGTAGGCTGCGGGCCAGGCCCAGCGCAGTTCGCTGGCACCACGCGGCAACTC
>CBDTVS010000377.1:0-1967 GCA_965364245.1 uncultured Gammaproteobacteria bacterium
CAGCAGCAGCGCGAACAGCAGCCCGATGTAGAGGATCGAGTAGGAGAACAGGCGCAGCGCCTGGCGGTCGTCGTCGCTGCGGTAGAGCGCCCACGCCTGCTGGACGAAGATGCCGCCAAGCAGCAATGCGCCGACGAGGTAGATCGGCCCGCACATGCCGACGGTGACCGGGAGCAGCGACACCGCGAGCAGCATCACCGCGTAGAGCAGCACCTGCAGCTTGGTGAACGCCACGCCGTGGGTGACCGGCAGCATCGGGATGCCGGCGCGGCGGTAGTCCTCGCGGCGGTGGATCGCCAGCGGCCAGAAGTGCGGTGGCGTCCAGGTGAAGACGATCAGGAACAGCAGGAACGCGTGCAGGTGGACCTCACCGGTCATCGCCGCCCAGCCGAGCACCGGCGGCATCGCGCCGGCGGCGCCGCCCCAGACGATGTTCTGCGGCGTGCTGCGCTTCAGGAACACGGTGTAGACCACGCCGTAGCCGATCAGCGACGCGAAGCTCAGCGCGGCGGTCAGCAGGTTGACCTGGGTCGCGAGCAGCACCACCGAGAACAGTCCGAGGCCGACCGCGAGGACGAGTGCATGGCTGGCCGGCACGCTGCCGGTCGGCAGCGGCCGGCGGCGGGTGCGCTGCATGTGCGCGTCGCTGTCGCGCTCGATCAGGTGGTTCAGCGCCGCGCCGCTCGCGGCGGCGGCGGCGATGCCCAGGGTGCCGAACAGCAGCGGGGCCCATGGTGCTGCACCCTCGACCGCGAGCAGCATGCCGACGATGGCGGTGAAGACGATCATCAGCACCACCTTCGGCTTGGTCAGCTCGAGGTAGCAGCCGAGGGTCGGGCGGGCGATGGCGGCGCGGTTCAGGGTCTCGGTACGGTACATGGCTCTCTCACCAGCTGCGCGACACGCGCAACAGCCGTTTCAGGTCCTTGAGTACATCTTTGGGTGCGACGTCGGCGAAAGCGTAACGCATCACGAGGTCGCCGCGACTGTCGCCGATCAACAGCGTTGGCCTTGCGCCGGCGAGGCGCGCCAGCTCGGGGCCGGTCAGCGCCAGCTCCAGGTCGGGCGAATCCTCCAGCAGCTGCTCCCGGGTCGCCGCGTCGGGTGGCGCGCCGAAGGCGATCACGCGCACCACGCGGGTCTTCTCGATGCCTGCCGCGCGGCGCGCCTGGCGCAGCGCCGTGTGGCGCCCGCGGCACGCCACGTCGCAGGCGCTCGGTTCGATCACCAGCAGCAGCCAGCCGTTGCGGCCCGGGTCGAGCACGTAGGGACGGCCTTCGAGATCCGTCAGTGCCAGGTCGGCGTAGGCCAGCGGCGGTTCGAGCAGGGTGCCGTGCTGGGCGCTCGGATCCGGCAGCCAGTGCGGGTTGAAGTAGAGCAGCCACGAGGCGACGAACGGGAACGCGGCGACCGCTGCGAGCAGCAGCAGCACGCGACGGTTGTGGCGACGCGGTGGGGGCGCGACGGGGGCGGTAGCGTTCACGCGGCGCCTCCTGCGGCCGGCCGACGGCGCACCGCGTGGCGCAGCCACAGCAGCACGGCGATCAGGCCGAAGGCGAACCACTGCACCGCGTAACCGACGTGCAGCGACGGCGCCAGGCCGCCGGTCGGCCGCGGCCAGTCGCGGGCGAACCCGTCCGGTTGATCCGGGTCGAGCAGCAGCACGGCGGGCAGGGGCGCCACGCCGGCCACCCTGGCGTAGGCGCCGGGGTCGAGGCGCGACCAGGGGGCGTGCCACGGGTTTTCGGCCGGTTCGGCCGGGCCGAGCTCGAGCGCCGGCGGCTGCGGCAGGGCCACGCGGCCAGTGAGCGTGTGCGTCCCTGGGGACGGTGCGGTAATCGCGTCGCGATCGGCGACCCAGCCGCGTTGATGGGCATCCACTATGTCCATGACGCTATGAACGATCCCCTGATCCGGGCGTTTCTGGAGAAGCTGGAAAAAGAAGAGATCATACCCACCGTGCCACC
>CBDTVS010000378.1:0-1952 GCA_965364245.1 uncultured Gammaproteobacteria bacterium
GTCGAGGCGACCGGTGGCACCGAGATGCGGGTCAAGGAACTCGAAGTCGAGTGAGAGCCTGTGAACGAATCACACCGCCTGCTGCGACGCTCCCTGAACGCCACTGGCTGCGTTACGGGGACCCCCGAAATCGCTTACGTAGCGGGGCTACGCGCGCTCTTTCGTGCACCCCCGTGCCTTGCCAGAGACGCCCAGGACCCGTCTCGCGACGACGGGCGACTCATTCACAGACTCTGAGGTAAAACGATGTGCACGGTATGCGGATGCGGTGAGGGTGAGGGCGCGCGGCTGGAAGGCGACGGCCAGGCGCACGACGCCCATCATCACCACCACGAACATGGCCACGATCACGGCCACCACCACCATCATCACCACGATCACGGTGACCTGCACTTCGGCCACGGGCCGGCGCGCGCCCACGCCCCCGGGCTCTCCCAGGAGCGGATGGTCGCCATCGAGCAGAACATCCTCGGTGAGAACGACCGCTACGCCGCCGCCAACCGCGCCGCGTTCGCCGCGCGCCGGCAGTTCGTGCTGAACCTGGTCTCGAGCCCCGGCTCGGGCAAGACCACGCTGCTGACCCGCACCCTCGAGGCGTTGAACGGCGAACTGCCGCTGGCGGTGGTCGAGGGCGACCAACAGACCTCGCACGACGCCGACCGCATCCGCGCGACGGGCGCGCCGGCGGTGCAGATCAACACCGGCAAGGGGTGCCACCTCGACGCGCACATGGTCGGCCACGCGGTCGAGCGTTTCGCCGACCTCGAAGCTGGCCTGATCCTGATCGAGAACGTCGGCAACCTGGTCTGCCCGGCCGCGTTCGACCTCGGCGAGCACCACAAGGTGGCGATCCTCTCGGTCACCGAGGGCGAGGACAAACCGCTCAAGTACCCGGACATGTTCCACGCCGCCGACCTGCTGCTTCTGAACAAGGTCGACCTGCTGCCGCACCTCGACTTCGACGTCGACAAGTGCATCGACTTCGCACGCCGCGTGCGTCCCGACATCGAGGTGCTGCAGGTCTCGGCGCGCGACGGGACGGGCATGCCGGCCTGGCTCGACTGGCTGCGCGCCGGTCTGGCCCGGGTCACCGCGCACGAGGCGCCTGCCGCCTGAGGCGCCCATGGCGACGGTCAGCGCCCAGGTCCTGCCACCGACGCAGCGTCTCGCGCTGCGGGTCGCCGGCCAGGTGCAGGGGGTCGGTTTCCGGCCGTTCGTCTACCGCCTGGCCACCGGGCTCGGCCTCGCGGGTCGGGTCTGGAACGATGCCGGCGGCGTGCAGATCGAGGTGCAGGGGCCCGCGGAGGACGTCGCCGCGTTCCGCACGCGCCTGGCCGGGGAGGCGCCCGCGCTGGCACGCATCGACCGCCTCGAGGTCGAGGCCCGACCGAGCGAGCCCGGGGCGACCGCGTTCCGCATCGACCCGAGCGCGTCGGGCGCCCCACGCGCCTCGATCACGCCCGACGTCGCGACCTGTCCCGAGTGCCTCGCGGAGCTGTTCGACCCGGCCGATCGCCGCTACCGTTACCCGTTCATCAACTGCACCCAGTGCGGGCCGCGCTACACCATCACCGACGCGCTGCCCTACGACCGCCCGCACACCAGCATGGCCGGCTTCGCGCTCTGCCCGGCATGCGCGGCGGAGTACGCCGACCCGACCGAGCGTCGTTTCCACGCCCAGCCGAACGCCTGTGCCGCCTGCGGGCCGCGGGTCGCGCTGCGCACCCCCGACGGGATCGAGCTCGACGTCGCCGACCCGTTCACCGAGGTCGTCGCGCGCTTGCGGGCCGGCGCGATCGTCGCGCTCAAGGGGCTCGGCGGCTACCACCTGGCCTGCGACGCCCGTAACGGCGCGGCGGTCGCCCGGTTGCGCGAGCGCAAGGGCCGCGAGCAGAAGCCGTTTGCGGTGATGGCCGCGAACCCCGTGTCGCTGGACGCACTGGCCGAGGTCG
>CBDTVS010000379.1:0-1932 GCA_965364245.1 uncultured Gammaproteobacteria bacterium
CCAGCTGCTGTTCAACCTCGCCGATGACGTGCCTTCGTTCTGCGGCCGCTTCGAGCGCGTCATCGAGGTGATCGGCACCACCGAGGAGGAGGTGCGCGACGGGCGCGCACGCTACCGCTACTACCGCGACCGCGGTTACCCGCTGACCGACACCAAGGTGTGAGACGCCCATGAGCCGCTTCCCCGACGACCAGGACCGCTACGACATCCGCCTCGACGACGACGCCTTCGACGAGGCCTACGAGGACGACGACGATACGGACGACGACCCGCGCGTGCCGGTCCTCGACGACGTCGTCACCCCGGGCCCGGGGGTCGTGCCCGCCGACGACGCACCGGACGAACTCGACGAGCCGCTCGACCCCGCGCAGGCCGAGCGGCTGCATGCGGTGGTCCGCGAGGCGGTGGACCTCGCCCTCGACGACGCGCTCGACCTGCTGCGTGCCGAGTTGCACGCACGCCTCCGCGACCACCTCGAGGAACGCCTGCCGGAGCTGGTCGCCGCGGCACTGCGCGAGCGCGACGCGGACTGAGCCGGCAGCGCCGGCGGCGGCGCCGGCTCGGGTATAATGCGCGGCTTTCCGCCGCGTGCGCGCGGCGTTCCCACCGACCACTCCGGCCACGCACGACATGGAAAAGACCTACGACCCGCAGGCGATCGAGCAGACCTGGTACGCCACCTGGGAGCAGCAGGGCTGGTTCGCGCCCCAGGGCGAGGGCACGCCCTACTGCATCATGATCCCGCCGCCGAACGTCACCGGCACCCTGCACATGGGCCACGGGTTCAACAACACGGTGATGGACACGCTGGTGCGCTTCCACCGCATGCAGGGCCGCGACACCCTCTGGCAGCCGGGCACCGACCACGCGGGCATCGCCACCCAGATGGTGGTCGAGCGCCAGCTCGAGGCCGAAGGCAAGAGCCGGCACGACCTCGGCCGCGAGGCCTTCATCGAGCGGGTCTGGGACTGGAAGGCGCATTCGGGCGGCACCATCACCCGCCAGCTGCGGCGCATGGGCGCGTCGCTGGACTGGCCGAACGAACGCTTCACGATGGACGAGGGACTGTCGAAGGCGGTGACCGCGGTGTTCGTGCGCCTGCACGACGCCGGCCTGATCTACCGGGGCAAACGGCTGGTCAACTGGGACCCGGTGCTGCACACCGCGGTCTCCGACCTCGAGGTGGTCAGCCAGGAGGAGAACGGCCACCTCTGGCACATGCGCTACCCGCGCTGCGACGGCAAGGGCTACCTGGTGGTGGCCACCACGCGTCCCGAGACCATGCTGGGCGACACCGCGGTCGCCGTGCATCCAGACGACGAGCGTTACCGCGACCTGGTCGGCCAGCAGGTCGAGCTGCCGCTGACCGGACGCACCGTCCCGGTGATCGCCGACGACTACGTCGACCCGGAGTTCGGCACCGGCTGCGTCAAGATCACCCCCGCCCACGACTTCAACGACTACGCTATCGGTCAGCGCCACGACCTGCCGCTGATCAACATCCTGACCGTCGACGCACGCATCAACGACGAGGCACCCGAGGCCTACCGCGGCCTCGACCGCTACGATGCGCGCAAGCAGGTGGTGGCCGATCTCGAGGCGGCCGGGCTGCTCGAGAAGATCGAGCCGCACAAGCTGATGGTGCCGCGCGGCGACCGCTCGCACAGCGTCATCGAACCGTTCCTCACCGACCAGTGGTTCGTCGACCTGACCCGCGAGTCCCAGGACAACGGGCGCCCGGGCGGCCTGGCCGCGATCACCCGCCCGGCGCTCGAGGCGGTCGCCAACGGCGACATCCGTTTCGTGCCGGGCAACTGGGTCAACACCTACAACCAGTGGCTCGAGAACATCCAGGACTGGTGCATCAGCCGCCAGATCTGGTGGGGCCACCGGATTCCCGCCTGGTACGACGAGGACGGCCGCATCTACGTC
>CBDTVS010000380.1:0-1916 GCA_965364245.1 uncultured Gammaproteobacteria bacterium
CGCCACCCAGCGTGCCGGGAATCCCGGCGAGAAACTCCACGCCGAGCAGGCCAGCCCGTGCGCAGTGTCGCGCCACCGCCGCGTCGGTCGCGCCAGCCTCGGCGCGCACCCGGTCACCGGCGAGGGTCTCGATCCCATCGAGCGTGCCCTGCAGGCAGATCACCGTGCCGTCGATACCGCCGTCGCGCACCAGCAGGTTGCTGCCGAGACCGACCCAGTGCAGTTCCGCGCCCGGCTCCAGCGTGGCGAGGAACGCGGCAAGATCGTCGCGGTCGGCGGGCGCCGTGGCGCGCCATCGGCTCGTCACGGCGCAGCTCGCCGCGCAACGGGCTAACGGGCAGCGCGCTCACGCCGTCTCCTCCACGGCCAGGTAGGCGTCGAGCCCGAGCGCCCCGGGCAGCCCGGCCGGCACGCGCCCGACGTCGCCGGCGCCCATCAGCAGCAGGATATCGCCCTGCTCGAGAAGATCCGGCAGCACCTCGGCGAAACCGGCGGCGCGATCGACGAACACCGGGTCGAGCTTGCCGCGCGCACGCACCGCGCGGCACAGCGCGCGGCCATCGGCGCCGGCCAGCGGCTCCTCGCCGGCCGCGTAGACCTCGCTGAGCAGCAGCAGGTCGGGCTCGGAGAGCACCTGCGCGAAGTCCTCGAACAGGTCGCGGGTGCGCGAGTAGCGATGCGGCTGGAAGGCCAGCACCACGCGCCGCCCGGGCCAGCCGGCGCGTACCGCCTCGAGGGTCGCGGCGATCTCGCGCGGGTGGTGGCCGTAGTCGTCGATCACCGTGACCCGCCCGTCCGGCAACGCCAGGTCGCCGTGCACCTGGAAGCGGCGCCCGATGCCGGCGAAGCAGGCCAGGCCGCGCTGGATCGCCGCGTCGTCGACGCCTACCTCGGCCGCGACCGCGATCGCGGCCAGCGCGTTGAGCACGTTATGTCGTCCGGGCAGGTTCAACGTCACCTCAAGTTCACCGGGAAGCTCGCGCCGGGTGACCCTGAAGGTGGTGCGCATGCCGCGCTGGGTGATGGCACTGGCGCGCAGGTCGGCATCCGGCACGGTGCCGTAGGTCAGCACCGGCTTGGAGATCTCCGGCACCAGCTCGCGCACCACCGGGTCGTCGAGACACAGCACCGCGAGGCCGTAGAACGGTAGGTGGTGCAGAAACTCGTGGAAAGTAGCGCGCAGCCGGCCGAAGTCGCCGTCGTAGGTCGACATGTGGTCGGCGTCGATATTGGTCACCACGGCCAGCATCGGCTGCAGGTGCAGGAACGACGCGTCGCTCTCGTCGGCCTCGGCGACCAGGAAGCGGCTCGCGCCGAGGCGCGCGTGGGTGCCGGCGCTGTTGAGCAAGCCGCCGATGACGAACGTCGGATCGAGGCCGCCCTCCGCGAGCAGGCTTGCGACCAGGCTGGTCGTCGTGGTCTTGCCGTGGGTCCCGGCGACCGCGATGCCGTAACGGAAGCGCATCAGCTCGCTGAGCATCTCGGCACGCGGGATCACCGGGATGCGCGCGGCCTGCGCGGCGCGCACCTCGGGGTTGTCGGGGCGCACCGCGCTGGAGGTGACCACGACGTCGCTGCCGGTGACGTGCGCCGCGTCGTGGCCGACGGTAATGCGCGCACCGCGCTCGGCGAGGCGCGCGGTGACCCGGTTTTCGCCGAGATCGCTGCCGGTGACTTCATAACCCAGGTGCAGCAGCACCTCGGCGATGCCGCCCATGCCGGCGCCACCGATGCCGATCATGTGGATGCGCCGGATGCGCCCCATGGTCGGCACCGTGCTGCCCTCGTTGGCGGCGTTCATGCGGCCCACTCCCGGTCGGCAGCCAGACCTGCAGCGCGTAGGCAGGCGGCGACGACCGCGTCGGTCGCCTCGGGACGGGCGGCGCCTCGCGCCGCCTCGGCCAGCCGCAGCAGCC
>CBDTVS010000381.1:0-1913 GCA_965364245.1 uncultured Gammaproteobacteria bacterium
GCGCCCGATCAGTGGAGCCGGTCGACCCGGCTCAGTTGAGCCGCTCGACGGACGGCGGATGCGCGTCGCGCGCGGCCCCGCCGCCCGCCGCGCCGGTGGGCTCCGGCTCGCGGCCGCCGCCGAACGCCGGGTACGGGCTGCGCGTGCTCGGCAGGTTGCGCAGCACCCACTCCTTCTTCAGCGCGAGCTCGCGCTGCTGGCGGTCGACGTGGCGCGCGTTCGCCGCGGACACGGCCTCGCGCCTGCGCGCCACGATGTGCGGCGTGATCACGACCACCGTCTCGGCGTGCACGGTGCGCTCCTCGGTGGTCGAGAACAGGCCGCCCAGCACCGGGATCTCGCTCAGGCCGGGCACGCCCTGGCGCGCCTCGACGTCGGCGTTGCGGATCAGGCCGCCGATGAAGATGCGCTGGCCGTCCTCGGCCAGCATCTGGGTGGTGACCTCGGTCGTGGTCTGCGACGGGATCCCCTCGGAGATGGTGCCGTTGCTGACCTCGGGGTGGATGTCGAGCAGCACCCGCCCGGCGCGATCCACCGCGGCGGACACCTTCAGGATCACGCCGGACTCCAGGAACTCGATGCTCTCGGTGGTCACCTGGTTGATCGTGGTGGTGACCTTGTAGCCGATGCGATCGCCGATGATCACCTCGGCCTCCTGGTGCTCCAGCACCAGCAGCTTGGGCGTCGACAGCGTGCGCACGCGGCCCTTGCCGCGCAGCGCGTTGATGAAGATCTCGAAGTCCTGGGTCACGATGTCGACGAACAGCCCGGCGAGGTTGGTCGGCGCGAGGCCCTGCGTGCCGAGCGCGCCGAGGCCGCGGTCGGTCGTGAACTTCGCGTTCCAGTCGATGCCGTAGGTCTGGTCGGCGTCGAGCGCGATCTCGAGGATCTGCGCCTCGATCAGGATCTGCTGCGGCTCGATGTCGATCTGGTCGATCAGCCGCTCGATGCGGGCGAGGAACTCGGGCGCGTCCTCCACCACCAGCAGCGAGCGCTTCTCGATGGTGGTCACCTTGCCGAAGCGCGACAGGTGCTTCTCGAGCAGCTCCGCGACCAGCTTCGCGTCGGAGTACTGCACCTTGAACGTGCGCACGTCGGTCGCGCCGCCCAGCACCTGCTTGCCGACGTCGTCGGGACGCACGACGAACCAGCTGCCGCCGCGGCGCTCGGCGACGAAGCCCGCGGACTCGGCGATGGCGACCACCGCCTGGTCCAGGCTCACCTCGTAGAGGTTCACCGACACCGTGCCCGCGACCTCCTTGCCGAGCAGGATGTTGACCCGGCCCTGGCGGGACAGCATCTCGTAGACCTCGGACAGCTCGGTGTCGCGGATGTTGAGCGTGATGGGGGCGCCGGGCACGACGCCGGGCGCCTGCGCGCGCGGACTCAGCGGCAGGGTCGCGAGGAGCAGCAGTGCTGTGAACAGCCAGATTCTTGACGGCATACCGGGGGTTCTCTGTCACCGCTCCGGGGCCGTCCCTGTCGCCGCGGCAATCAGTCCAGGCTCAGCACCCAGCGGTTGCCGCCGCGTTCGAACACGGCTTCCCTCTCGCGGACGTCTACTAACGTATAGCCTTGATAATCCTCGCCTTTCCCGACCATCTGGCCATCCACGTTGGCCAGCGAGCGTCCGCCCTCCGAGACCATGGTGGCTTTCAGCACCGGGGTCCACGGCGGCGGCGCCGGGGCGGGGCGGGCCACCTCGGGAGGCGGCGCCGCGGCCAGGGCGGGCCGCTCGAAGGGGTTCCGGTGCAACCCTTGCAATCGCGATGCCAGCTCGCCGGACGGATCTCCGTCGCTGCCCGCTGCGGGCAGCGCGGCGAGCGCGCCGGCGCCCGGCTCCGCGGCGGCGGCGAGGCCGGCCGTCGCAAGCGCCGCGAGCAGGATCGCCGGGCGCGCGTTCACGGCAGCCG
>CBDTVS010000382.1:0-1903 GCA_965364245.1 uncultured Gammaproteobacteria bacterium
GGTCGTGAACAGGCAGTCGCCGAGCGAGACCGGGGCCACCACGATGTGCGGCGCGTCGCCGTGCAGGCCGTAGACGGCGATGTTCAGGTCGCTCTGCTCGGACTTGGTCGGGATGCCGGTCGACGGCCCGCCGCGCATCACGTCGACGACCACGATCGGCGTCTCCGAGGCGACCGCGAGACCGATCGATTCCATCATCAGCGCCAGTCCGGGTCCGGCGGTGGCGGTCAGCGCCGGCGTGCCGCCGAACGAACCGCCGATGATCTGCGTCACCGAGGCGAGCTCGTCCTCGGCCTGGACCAGCACGCCGCCGACCTTCTTCAGCGCCGGGGCGAGCCACTCGAGTACCTCGGTCGCCGGGGTGATCGGGTAGGCGGCGACGAAGCGTACGCCGCCGCGCACCGCGCCGAGGCCGGTCGCCTCGTTGCCGGTGATGCTCCAGCGCGTGGTGTCGGTCGCCGCCGGCGCCAGTTTCGGCAGCGCCGGCAGTTCCGCCGCGGCGGTGGCCCCGGCGCGCACGCAGGCGATGCTGGCGTCGACCGCTTCCTGCCCCTTGCGCTTGAGGTTACGCTCGATCACCTCGGTGACCGCCTGTTCCGGCAGGCCGATCATCGACGCGACGGCACCGAGCGCCAGCATGTTCGGCCGGCCGCCCTCGACCGTCTTGGCCAGCTCCTTGAACGCGATCTCGCCCTGACGGGCGCCGGTCGCGAGGAGCTTCTCGGGTTTGTCGCCGCCCGCCGGGTCGCCGAGCATCAGGCTCGCGGCGTCCATCGGGATCTCGGCGGCGAAGCGGTCGACGTTCTGCCAGTCGATCGCGAGCAACAGGTCGAAGCGGTCGGTGTGCGACTCCACCGGATGGGTGGCGATGCGCACCATCGCCGCGGCCTCGCCGCCGCGAATCTGCGGGCCGGACGAGCGCGTCATCAGCGCGTAGTAGCCGGCGCGACCGGCGGCATCGAGGAGCATGGTGCCCGCGGTCATCACGCCCGCGCCGCCGCTGCCGGCGAGCACGATCGATACCGAGGATGTGGTGTCTGTGGTCATGGTGCGCTCTCTTGCTGGTGAGTCCTTCGGCGCATCCATGTGCCGTCAGCGAGGTCGATGCTGCATCGCAACATCAGAACATAACGGAATCTTATCGAGCCATCATCATTCTATTGATGCGTGTCAATTTAACAACCCTTTCAGTTGCATGGCCCCGCCTGGGTCCGGGACGGCGACCCGCCATCGATTCATAAATGACCCGGATCAATTTTTACTTGACGTTTACGTAAACGTCAATATAATTATCTCGAAACAGAAATACAAGATTCAGGACAGGAGGAGTGCCGTGAGTGTCGAGTCCCACCGCTGGGAGATGACTGCCGTCGCCGCACCGCTGGTGCGTACCCCGTTCGAGCCGGCCGCGCCGCAACCGGGCGAGGTCACCGTCGAGATCGCCGGCTGCGGTGTCTGTCACACCGACCTCGGCTTCTATTACGACGGCGTGCGTACCAACCAGCCGCTGCCGCTGACCCTCGGCCACGAGATCAGCGGTCGCGTGGTCGCCACCGGTGAGGGTGCGGATGCCTGGCAGGGCCAGGCGGTGATCGTCCCGGCGGTGATCCCCTGCGGCACCTGCGACCTCTGCCAGCGTGGCCACGGCACCATCTGCCGTGCGCAGAAGATGCCCGGCAACGACATCCACGGCGGCTTCGCGACCCATATCACGGTGCCGGCGCACGGGCTGTGCGCGGTCGACGAGCAGCGCCTCGCCGCGGCCGGCCTGCAACTCGCCGATGTCTCGGTGGTCGCCGACGCGGTGACCACGCCCTACCAGGCAGTGGTGCAGGCCGACGTGCAGCCAGGCGACGTCGCGATCGTCATCGGCGTGGGCGGGGTCGGCGGCTACGCGGTCCAG
>CBDTVS010000383.1:0-1900 GCA_965364245.1 uncultured Gammaproteobacteria bacterium
GGCATACACCTACTACCGCGATGCTGAAGGCGGCGCTGTGGCGCGTGCACTCGGCGGCGGCCTCACCGTGACCAACACGTCCGACGCAGTGCACCCCTTCAGCGTGCAGACCATCGACGAAAGCCCCGAGGTGGTGCAGTGCTTCGTCGATGGGTCGATCAAGGGCTGGTACAATTATCTCTACGGCGACAACGCCGCCGCCAATGCGCTGATCAAGGAAGCCAACCCCGAGATGTCCGACGACAAGATCGCCTTCGGGGAGGTCGCAGGCGCGGTGCCCGCCGCGGTCACCGCACGCGAGGTGACCCCGGTCTTCGCGGTGCAGACCTTCACCCCTGCCTACATCACCGACGCCGCGCCGATCATCGGCAAGGCCGAGGTGCGCACGGTGAGCATCGCCGAGCGCCTGAACGCGCCCAAGGCCGAGGAGGCCAAGGATTACACCAGCGCGACACGCTACGAGGCGGTGCGCAACCTCATGCAGCTCGCCGACGAGCTGCGCGACGCCGACGCCGGCGAGATGCCCGGCCTCTTCGAGGGCGTGACCTTCCACGGCCTGCGCGGCGACCCGGTGCTCTACTGGAGCAGCGAGGACGAGATCGACAGCGACGAACGGCCGCTGCCCGACCTCGACGACGACGATCCGACGAACCAGGCAGACCTCGACGCGCTCCCGCGCACCCTCGCCTTCACCACCTTCCTGGCCCAGCCCTGGCGCCGGCGCCTGCTGCTGCGCTCCCCGCGGCGCACCCGGGTGGACGAGTCGGTGCAGTTCTCCGACGGCGCCGACCTCGCCGACAACACCGTGGCCCTGATGCGCCAGGTGGAAGGCCGGGTGAAGCTCTACCGCGAGGCCATCGCGGCCGCCGAGGCCCTGCTCGGGACGCTTCGCCGCCTGGCGAAGGGCAACGAGTCGAGGCTCACGGCCATCGGCGGCGACCTCGCCGAGGCGCGTCACGACGTCGCGCTGACCCGTGCCCTCATCGCCGAGGAGCAGGCGCGCCTGGACGCCATCAACGCGCGGCGTGCCGACACCCTGCGCGAGCACGTGCACTTCGTCGCCTACCAGCGCCCGCGGGAGGCAGAGCTGGTGATCCCGGCACCGGCGCGCCAGCTCGACCCCGGGCTGATGCCGGCACCGGTGCCGGCCTGCCTCGCCGAGCACCAGAACGCGCCGGACGACCTGCGCGAGCTGCTGGCGGTGATCCGCGAGGCGCCGGCGCGCTGGTTCGTGAAGGCGAAGCCGGTGGTCGATCGCCTGGACCGGGTGGACCTGCTGGTGAAGACCCTGCAGGCGGCCCAGCTCCGGTCCCAGATCATGGCCCTGCGGGTGCAGGCCCAGCCTGCCTTCCAGGCCGGCACCGGCATCGCCGGCGCCATCGCGGGGCTGCGCCAGCGGCGGCTGGTTTCGGTGAGCGCCCTGCGCGGAGCGGCAACCCGAATCAACCCGGCCTCCATCGCCGCTCTCACCTGGGCCAACGCCCGCGCCGAGGCCGACAAGGTGATCTCGCTGGGCGATCTCATCGACGGCGAGCACGGCCGCGGCGAGGTGTCGCGGCGGGCGGCGAGCCTGTTCGAGGACCTGTCGCGGATCTGCGCCTGCACCCACGAGGCCTTCTCCGCGGTGCTGCCGGCGATCCGCCTGGAGTGGGCCCAGCAGATGTCCCAGTTCGACGAGTCGCCCGAGCTCGCCAACCTCGCGAGCCTGCCGCGCTTCGGAGAGCTGGACTATGCCCTTCGCCGCAGCCTCCAGGGCTTCACGGACTGGCTGTTCGCCCAGGTGAACGCCCGCGAGCGCGACGCCCGCGCGTTGATCAACGACCTGATCCGCATGTGCCTGCTGCTGGCCTCCCACGCCCCGGTGAACCGCCTCGTCTCCGGACGCCTGAGCGAGGCGACC
>CBDTVS010000384.1:0-1897 GCA_965364245.1 uncultured Gammaproteobacteria bacterium
CCCGCCGCGCTGCGCCCGGCGAACCAGCGCTCGACCGCTTCCAGCCAGTCGCGGTCGCGCAGCCGCAGGTTCTCGTGGCTGACGCGCTGGCTGCGGGTCAGCAGCGCGTAGGCGAACTGCTCGGGTTCGAAGTGCACGTAGCGCGGCACGTTCTCGAACCACTCCATGGAGTTGCGCGCCGCGCTCTGCAGCTTGAGCACCTCGAGGCGGCGCGCCTCCTGGTAACCGGACAGCGCCTGGTCGCGGTTGCTGCCTTCGTGCAGCCGCGTGGCGAGGTCGATGGCGTCCTCGAACGCGAGCTTGGTGCCCGAGCCGATCGAGAAGTGCGCGGTGTGCGCCGCGTCCCCCATCAGCACCAGGTTCCCATGGTGGTAGTTGGCGCAGTTGATGCGGCGGAAATTGAGCCAGGCCGAGCCGCCCAGGTGGCGCGCGTTGCTGATCAGCGCCTGACCGTCGAGGTGCTCCGCGAACAGCGCCTCGCACGCGGCGATG
This sequence comes from uncultured Gammaproteobacteria bacterium, assembly GCA_965364245.1. Lineage (GTDB taxonomy): Bacteria > Pseudomonadota > Gammaproteobacteria > QNFN01 > QNFN01 > QNFN01. The sequence continues at coordinate 493 of CBDTVS010000384.1, forward strand.
GTCTCGTCGGTGGTCATGCGGTCGAAACCGAGACCGCGCCAGGTCGCCTCCTGGCACTCGACGATGAAGGTCGAGGTGTCCTCGTCGAAGCGGTAGGCGTGGACCCACACCCAGCCGTGCTCGGTCTCGGTGAAGATGAACGTGAAGGCGTCGAAGCGCTTGTGCGTGCCGAGCCAGATGAACCGGTTGGGCCGCACGTCGACGTCGGGGGCGAACCACTCGGCGTGGGCGTCGCGCAACCGGCTGTTGATGCCGTCGCAAGCGATCACCAGGTCGGCGTCGGAAAACTCGCGCAGGTCCTCGAACTCGGTCTCGAAACGCAGCTCGACGCCGAGCTCGTGACAGCGTGCGTGGAGCAGCTGCAGCAGGCGCCGGCGCGCGATGCCTGCGAAACCGTGCCCCCCCGAGGTGATGCAGCGCCCCTTGAAGTGGACGTCGATGTCGTCCCAGTGGGCGAATTCGGCGAGGATCGCGTCGGCACTGACCGGGTCGTTGGCACGCAGGTTGTCGAGCGTCTGGTCGGAGAACACCACGCCCCAGCCGAAGGTGTCATCGGGCCGGTTACGTTCGACTACGACGACCTCGTGGGCCGGATCGCGCACCTTCATCGAGATGGCGAAGTAGAGCCCGGCGGGGCCACCGCCGAGGCAGGCGATCTTCATTGGTCTGGCGCTCGCGTCGCTTGCATGCAGATCAATCTAGACCGCCGGACGATTGTTTTCAACTTGAAATATTCAAGCAGGAAATTGTTGCGCGGCAACATGGTCGATGCCGATCGGCGGCACCAGGCCGTGCGGCGGAGAGCCTGAATCGGTCCAGCGTGCGGGTGCGGGAAAAACGGTCGCGTGGGCGCCGCCTGATGCGGCGCCGGACAAGCCGGATGCGCCTAGGCCGCGGCCGGCCCCGGCCTGCGCTCCAGCGTGACCAGCACCTCGCCGAGGCGCGTACCCTGCTCGTCGGCAAGGGCCGCCTCGCGCAGTTTCGCCACGGTCGCGGCCGCGTCGGGCGCGCCGGCCAGACTGGCGGCGCGCTCCATGATCTGCGCGTAGGCCCCCTCGCCACGCGCATGGGTGTCGCCGTAACCACGCACCAGCGCCTGGCAGCGCGCCAGCTCGGTGGCCAGCGCCGGATCGATGCGTGCGGTCTCCAGCAACCGCTCGAGCCACCCCTCGATCGCGGCCTGCTCGCGGGCGAAGCGCGGTGTCTCACGGCGCCAGCGCCGCCCGTGGGCGAGCAGCCAGAGCTGCAGGTAGCCGGTCACGGTGTGGGTGGCGATGCGCCGGCCGCGGCCGACCAGCTGCCCGGCCAGCGCGCGCAGCCACGGCCAGTCACGCACCCGGTGGCCCCACGGTTCGGGCAGGCTGTCGACCAGCTCCTCGAGACGCGGGTGCATGAACTCGGTGAC
>CBDTVS010000385.1:0-1858 GCA_965364245.1 uncultured Gammaproteobacteria bacterium
GTCGGCGACTGGGCGCACCCGCTCGGCGGGGGCGATGACTACGAACTCTGCTTCACGCTGCCCGAAGCGCGCCTCACGGCGTTGGCGGCGCAAGATCTCGGCGTGAGCGTGACCCGGATCGGCACGGTCGACGCCGAACCGGGGCTGCGCCTCGTCGCGCCTGAAGGCAGCCTCTATGCGCTGGCCCGTGCCGGCTACGACCACTTCGGGTCCGCGTCGTGACGCGGCCCCGGCCCGATTGGCGCGACCCGGTGCAGTTCGTCGCCTGCGGCTTCGGTGCCGGGCTCGCGCCGGTGGCTCCTGGCACCTTCGGCACGCTGGTCGCGCTGCCACTCTGGTGGTTGTTGCAGCCGCTGCCGCTAGTCGCCTACCTGGGCATTGTCGTCGTGCTGGCCGCGCTGGGCGTCTGGCTCTGCGACCGGGCCGCGAGCCGGCTGGGCGTGCACGATCACCCGGCCATCGTCTGGGACGAGATCGTCGGTTACCTGGTCACGATGGTCGCCGCACCGGCCGGCTGGCTGCCGATGCTGCTCGGCTTCGTGCTGTTCCGCGCCTTCGACATCGTCAAGCCGTGGCCGATCCGCTGGTTCGACCGCAAGGTGCACGGCGGTCTCGGCATCATGCTCGACGACCTGGTGGCGGGGCTGTTTGCCGCCCTCGTGCTCCAGGTCATTCTGAGGGCCCTGTAGGTCGGGCTTCGGCCCAACATGGGCCGCGTCGGGCTGAAGCCCGACCTACAAAGACGCCGATCTGCTGTGGGCCGGACTTCAGCACGACATCAGAGTCGCATCGGTTTAAAACCCGACCTGCAAGGATCCTGATGTGCTGTGGGTCGGACTTCAGTCCGACAGCCAGCGGGCTACGTTTCGCTACGTTCCAGCGACCGCCGTCACCGTCACCCGCCGCGTCCGCGGCCCATCGAACTCGGCCAGGAACACCCCCTGCCAGGTGCCCAGGTCGAGGCGCCCACCTGCAACCGGCAGGGTCAGCTCGGTGCCGACCAGCACGCTGCGCAGGTGCGCGGCGGTGTTGCCCTCGGCGTGACGGTCGGCCGGGTCGTGCCATGGCGCGATCTGCTCGAGGCGGCGCAGCAGGTCGGTGACGACGTCGGGGTCGGCGTTCTCGTTGACCAGCAGCCCGCAGGTGGTGTGGCGGACGAACAGGTGCAGCAGGCCATCAGCCAGACCGAGTTCGCGGCACGCCGCCTCGGCCTGGGCCGTGATCGGCACCAGGGCCTGGTGGGACGGGGTGCGGACCTCGATCTGCGTGCGCTGCATGGGGGGCAGTTTCGGCAACGATCGACGTGAGGGCAAGGGGCGGGCTGCCGGTCCCGGCGCGTTGTGCCATGATCGTGGCAGGCCTCGGCGGAGCCAGGATGTGCAGGGTCGGTGGATCGAAACGTCCAGACGGAGACGGGCCGGTTGGCTCGCGGTGCTGCTGTTGCTGGCGGCAGGGGCCGTCGCCGCGCCGCAGAGCGACGTGGTCAGCGGCCTGTTCAAGAACCGCGCGGTGCTCGAGATCGACGGCAGGCAGCGCCTGCTGCGCGTCGGCGAGACCAGCCCCGAAGGGGTCACACTGGTCGAGGCCAACAGCAAGCGGGCGATCCTCGAAATCGACGGCGTGCGGGCCGAGTACCCGCTCGGCGACCGCATCCAGACCGGCTTCGCCGCCCCCGAGGAGCAGGTGGTGCACGTGCCGCTCAGCCCGTCGGGACTCTATCTCGCTCCGGGGATGATCAACGGCCGCCTGGTGACCTTCCAAGTCGACACCGGCGCGACCCGGTGGCGCTGAGTTCCGACCTCGCCGAACAGGTCGGCATCGATTACCAGAAGGGCGAGCGACAGCGGGTGATGACCGC
>CBDTVS010000386.1:0-1851 GCA_965364245.1 uncultured Gammaproteobacteria bacterium
GGCGTCGCCACTACCCCGAAGCACCTACCGCTGAAGGGGCGGGCATCGTCGCCTACCTGCTGTTCCTGGCGAAGACACTGGCGATCTTCCTCGGGCTGGGACTGCTCGCGCTGCCGCTGCTGTTCCTGCCGGGCCTTAACCTGCTCGCCATCAACATCCCTTTCTACTACTGGTTCCATCGCCTGCTCACCTGGGACGTGCTCGAGGCCGCCTGTCCGAAGGCTGCGCGGGCCGGGATGGAGTCCCCACCACGGCTGGCCCTGGCCAGCCGGACGCTGGTGCTCTATGCCCTGTCGCTGGTCCCGCTGCTCGGGTTGCTGCTGCAGGTCTTCTTCGTGCTGGTATTGAGCCACCAGGTGCTGCGGCATGCCACGCGTGGCGGGGGAGGCCCATCAGCCACGACGCCATGCGCGACTTAGCGCCAGGGGGCCTGGCGGTCGTTTGCGGGTCTCGCGGGCGGGATGGATAATCGAGCGTCCGATCGTGCAGCCGCGTCAGCCGGCAAGGGAGAGACGACATGGCCAACGAGATCGAGAGCCTGCTGGGTGCCGAGGCGGAGTCACTGCTCACCCATACCTGTCACGGCATCCCGCGTGAAACCCTCCACCTGCCGGGTCCCGATTTCGTCGACCGCGTCGTCGCCCTGTCCGACCGCTCCCCGGCGGTGATGCGCAACCTGCAGGGGCTGTTCGATCACGGCCGCCTGGGTGGCACCGGCTACCTGTCGATCCTGCCGGTCGACCAGGGCATCGAGCACTCGGGTGGTGCCTCGTTCGCACCCAACCCGCTCTATTTCGATCCCGGGAACATCGTGCGCCTGGCCATCGAGGGCGGCTGCAACGCGGTCGCCTCGACGCTCGGCGTGCTCGGCTCGGTCGCGCGACGTTATGCCCACCGCATCCCGTTCCTGGTCAAGCTCAACCACAACGAGCTCCTGACCCAGCCCACCCTACACGACCAGACGCTGTTTGCCGGCGTCCAGCAGGCCTATGACCTGGGCGCGGTGGCCGTCGGTGCGACCGTCTACTACGGTGCGCCCGAGTCGCGGCGCCAGATCCAGGAGATCAGCGAGGCGTTCGCCCATGCCCACGAGCTCGGCATGGCCACCTTCCTCTGGGCCTACCTGCGCAACAGCGGTTTCAAGAAGGACGGGGTCGACTACCACACGGCCGCCGACCTGACCGGCCAGGCCAACCACCTCGCAGCGACCATCGAGGCCGACATCGTCAAGCAGAAGCAGGCCGAGACCAACGGCGGGTTCACCGCGCTGGGATTTGGTAAGACCCACCCACGGGTCTACGAGGAACTCACCAGCGAGCACCCGATCGATCTGGTCCGCTTCCAGGTCGCCAACTGCTACATGGGCCGTGCCGGCATGATCAACTCCGGAGGGGCCTCGGGCAGCGATGACCTGGGGCAGGCGGTGCGCACCGCGGTCATCAACAAGCGCGCAGGCGGCATGGGCCTGATCTCCGGGCGCAAGGCGTTCCAGAAGCCGATGGAGGAGGGGGTCGCGTTGCTGCACGCAATCCAGGACGTCTACCTGGCCGAATCGGTCACCGTGGCCTGAAACGTGACCTTCTTGCCCCGCGTGGCGCTGGACGCGCTAAACTGAGATTTCGACGGCGGCCAGTTCGGGGTCGGCCAGCCGGTTGGGAGAGCGAACCATGGACAAGGTCGAGATGCTGCAGACCACCGAGCTCTTCGGTGGCCTCGATGCGAAGTCTCTCGGTGAGATCGCGGAGCTGTATGCCGATATCCGGGCGACCTTGCGGGTGTCGGCCATCAATTACGTGTGGCGTCACATTGCCACCATTGAGGGTGGTCTCCGCTGGGCCTGGGAGGCAGCCA
>CBDTVS010000387.1:0-1848 GCA_965364245.1 uncultured Gammaproteobacteria bacterium
CCGTCGGCGGAGCGCTGCTCGCGAACCACCCGCGGCGCCTCGATGCGCGCCTCGAGCGCGAGCCGCGCGCGCAGCGGCTTGCCGAGGTTGGTCATCGCGGCGAAGTCGTCCACGCCGAGCTGGTGGATCCACTTCAGGACCTGGCTCGTGCGGAACGCGCGCTCGCCCATGTCCTCGAACAGCGCCGTCAGGCGCTCGCGGTTATAGCCCAGGAGATTCGGCAGCCGCCGGGCGCCGGGCGTCGGCGCGACGCGGATCGGCACGCGTGTGTCCCGCGCGTCGCCGGCGGGCGATCCCGGGCCGGCCGTCGGCGGTCGCGGCGATTCGATCATGGCTGGACCGGCGGCTCGGCGGCGCGCTCAGCGGGTGCGCGGGCAGAGGCCGCCGTCGCCGAAGAAGAACGCGATCTCGGTGGCCGCGGTGTCGGCGGCGTCGGAGCCGTGAACTGCGTTTTCCGTGATCTCGTCGGCGAAGTCGGCGCGGATGGTGCCGGGCGCGGCGTCCTTGGGGTTCGTGGCCCCCATCACCTCCCGGTTGCGGGCCACCGCGTCCTCGCCCTCCAGCACTTGCACCACCACCGGACCGGAGGTCATGAACTCCACCAGCTCGCCGAAGAACGGGCGCTCGCGGTGCACCGCGTAGAAGCCCTCCGCCTGCTCCCGCGTGAGGTGCAGCATGCGCGCTGCGACCACCTTCAGCCCCGCGTTCTCGAAGCGCGCGATGATCTGGCCGATGACGTTCTTCGCGACCGCGTCGGGCTTGATGATGGAGAGGGTGCGTTCGATGGCCATGGCGGGCTTCCTGCTGCAGGTGAAAGGCGCGCGATTATAGGGTCGCGGCGCGGGCGCGGGAATCGCCGATTGCCAGTGGCGCCGGCCCGTTGGGCCGGGTCGCGAGCGATGCGAGGCGGGCGGCGCGTCAGACCCCGAAGCTCTCGCCGCAGCCGCACAGGCTCTTGGCGTTCGGGTTGCTGTAGGCGAAGCCCTCGTTCAGGCCGTCGCGGGCGAAGTCGATCTCGGTGCCGTCGACGATGGGGAGACTCTTGCGGCTGACCACCACCTTCACGCCGTTGCTCTCGAACACCGTGTCGTCGTCGTTCACGCCGTCCGCGAGGTCCACCACGTAGGCGTAGCCGGAGCAGCCGACGGTCCTCACGCCGAGGCGCATGCCTACTGCGGCCCGGTTCTGCTCGAGGAATCGGCAGCGGCGTCGGTCAGGCGAATGGACATGTGATCAACGCCTCCCTGTTGGCCGTGAACCCGCGCACACTGTACCTGGGCGCCGCGGAGCCGGGTTTCAAGGCTGCAGCGCCGGCGCCGCAACCACCACCGCGTCCTGGCGCGCGGCGACCTCGCGCACGCTGCTGCGGGTCACGAGCTGCTCGAGGTCGATGCCGGTGAGAAAGTCGTGGATCTGGTGGCTGAGGTCCTGCCACAGGTCGTGGGTCAGGCAGCGCTCCTCGCGCTGGCAGTTCTGCATGCCGCCGCATCGCGTGGCGTCCACCACCTCGTCCACGGCGCCGATCACGTCTGCGACGGAGATCTCCCGGGCGCCGCGCGCCAGCCTGTAGCCGCCGCCGGGCCCGCGCGTGCTGCACACCAGGTCGCGCCGCCTCAGGCGGGAGAAGATCTGCTCCAGGTAGGACAGCGAGATGCCCTGGCGATCGGCGATCTCGGCCAGCGATACCGGGCCCGTGCGCTGGTGCAGGGCCAGGTCCAGCATGGCGGTGACCGCGTAGCGTCCGCGCGTGGTCAGTTTCATCAGCCGCTCGTCCGGCGAATCAGGCGCACAGTCTAATTACCTGAGTGAACCAGTCAACTATTCTCCCGGCTCCCGGCTCCCGGCTCC
>CBDTVS010000388.1:0-1836 GCA_965364245.1 uncultured Gammaproteobacteria bacterium
CCGCCACGGCGTCCCGGTCTGGATGACCCACGGCACCCGCCAGGCGCTGCGCGATGCCGAGATCCCCGACCTGCGGCTGTTCGACACCGAGACCAGCTTCGCGCTCGGCGACCTCGAGGTGGCGCCGTTCGCGGTACCGCCCGACGCCCGCGAGCCGAGCCAGTTCGTGGTCGGCGATGGCCGCCGCCGCCTCGGGCTGGTAACCGACCTCGGCAGCAGCACCGCGCACGTCGAGCGGTCGCTGGCCGGCTGCGACGCGCTGGTGCTCGAGGCCAACCACGACCGTGAGCTGCTCGCCGGCGGCAGCTACCCGCCGGCGCTGAAGCGGCGCATTGCCGGTCGTCACGGCCACCTGTGCAACGAGGACGCCGCCGACCTTCTCGGTCGCCTCGATACCGCGCGCCTGCAGCACCTGGTCGCGGCGCACCTCAGCGAGGCGAACAACGACCCGCAGCGGGTCAGGGCGCTGTTCGCCGGGGTGCTCGGCTGCTCAGCGGCCGAGATTCCGGTCGCCGACCAGGTCGCGGGGCTCGGCTGGCGCGAGGTGGCCTGAGCCGGCGAGCGGTCGATTTCCGCGGCCACCGGCGCTCCGGTATCATGGCGCCCTTATCTCGACCCGGCGCCGCCATCTCGCGAGGGAATCCATGCTGCTGATCCCGGGCCGTCCAGCCCTGTCGCCGTTCCGCATCGACCAGCTGCTGACCTCGCTGCGCGCCCATCTCCCGGGCCTGCGCGACGTCGCCGTCGACCACCTGCACCTGGCCGAACTGGAGCGTCCGCTTGATGACGCCGAGCGCGCGCGTCTCGAACGCCTGCTCGCCTACGGTCCGGAGTTGCCACCGTCATCGCTCGGCGGACGCCGGGTCATCGTGGTGCCGCGTTTCGGCACGCGCTCGCCGTGGTCGAGCAAGGCGACCGACATCGCGCACATCTGCGGCCTCGACGCCGTCGCGCGCCTCGAGCGCGGCCGGGTCTATGCCCTCGACGACGGCACCCCGAACGGCCCGGAGCCCGAGGCGCTGGCCCCGCTGTTGCCGTTGCTCCACGACCGCATGACCGAGTCGGTCTGCCTCGACGAGGCGGAGCTCGCGGGGTTGTTCCGCCACGAGGCGCCGCGTCCGCTGGCGACGGTGGCGCTGCGCGAGGAGGGGCGCGACGCCCTGGTGCGCGCCAACGGTGAACTCGGGCTCGCGCTCTCCGACGACGAGATCGACTACCTGTGCGAGAACTTCGCGCGCCTCGGCCGCGACCCGACCGACGTCGAGCTGATGATGTTCGCGCAGGCCAACTCCGAGCACTGCCGGCACAAGATCTTCAACGCCGACTGGACCGTCGACGGCAAGCCCGGCGAGCGTTCGCTGTTCGCGATGATCCGCAACACCCACGCGTGCAGTCCCGACGGCGTGCTGTCGGCCTACAGCGACAACGCCGCGGTGATCGCCGGCCCGCAGGCGACGCGCTTCTTCCCCGATCCGGCCGACGGCGTCTACCGTGCGGTCGCCGAGCCGGCGCACATCCTGATGAAGGTCGAGACCCACAACCACCCGACCGCGATCTCGCCGTTCCCCGGTGCGGCCACCGGTTCCGGCGGCGAGATACGCGACGAGGGGGCGACCGGGCGGGGTGGCAAGCCGAAGGCGGGACTGACCGGGTTCTCGGTCTCCAACCTGCGTCTACCGGCCTACGAGCGGCCCTGGGAGACCGATCACGGGCGTCCCGAGCGCATTGCGCCGGCGCTGGAGATCATGCGCGACGGCCCGATCGGTGGTGCCGCGTTCAACAATGAGTTTGGCCGCCCGAACCTGGCCGGCTACTTCAGGACCCTGGAACTTGCCA
>CBDTVS010000389.1:0-1834 GCA_965364245.1 uncultured Gammaproteobacteria bacterium
AGGTCTTGTGCAGGTTCAGGTGCGACACGTCGCCGCCGAACTTGCCCGGCGCGCAGACGCCGACCATCGCGTTCATGTTGGCGCCGTCGATGTAGACCTGGCCGCCGTGCTGGTGCACGATCTCGCAGACCTCGGTGACGTCGTCCTCGAACACGCCGTGGGTGGACGGGTAGGTGATCATGATCGCCGCCAGCTCGTTCGAGTGTTTTTCGCACCTGGCGCGCAGGTCGTCGAGGTCGATGTTGCCGTTTTTGGCGCTGCCGACCACGACCACTTTCATCCCCGCCATCTGCGCCGAGGCCGGGTTGGTGCCGTGTGCCGACGACGGCACCACGCAGATGTTGCGATGCCCCTCGCCGCGGCTCTCGTGGTAGGACTTGATCGCCAGCAGGCCGGCGTACTCGCCCTGGGCGCCGGAATTGGGCTGCAGCGAGATCGCGTCGTAACCGGTACAGGCGCACAGCATCTGCTCGAGCTCGACGATCAGTTGCTGGTAGCCCTGGGCCTGATCGAGCGGCACGAACGGGTGGATGCGGCCGAAGCCGGGCCAGGTGACCGGGATCAGCTCGGTCGCCGAGTTCAACTTCATCGTGCACGAACCGAGCGGGATCATCGTGCGGTCGAGCGCCAGGTCCTTGTCCTGCAGCTTGCGCATGTAGCGCATCAGGTCGGTCTCCGAGTCGTGGCTGTTGAACACCGGGTGGGTCAGGTAGGCGCTTTGCCGTACCAGCTCCTTCGGCAGCGCCGACTCGACCCGGCCGTCGAGCTCGGTGATCGACACCTCGTGGCCCTGGTCATGGGTAAAGGCGTCGTAGAGCAGGCGCACGTCGTCGCGGGTGGCCAGCTCGTCGAGCGAAATGCCGATCGTCTGCCCGTCGACCTGGCGCAGGTTGATATTCTTGGCGCGCGCGGCGGCCATGATGAACTCGGTGGCGTTGCCGGTGTTGACCGTGATCGTATCGAAGTAGTGGCGGGTGTTGACCTCGAGCCCGAGCGCGCGCAGCCCCTCGGCCAGCAGCACGGTCAGCCGGTGCACGCGCTGCGCGATGCGGCGGATTTCCTTCGGGCCGTGGTACACCGCGTACATGCTGGCCATGATCGCGAGCAGGGCCTGCGCGGTGCAGATGTTGCTGGTCGCTTTTTCGCGGCGGATGTGCTGCTCGCGGGTTTGCAGCGCGAGGCGCAGCGCCGGCTTGCCGCGGCTGTCGCGCGACACGCCGATCAGGCGCCCCGGCAGCGAGCGCTTGAACGCGTCGCGGGTAGACATAAACGCGGCATGCGGGCCGCCGTAGCCGAGCGGCACGCCGAAGCGCTGCGACGAGCCGACCACGATGTCGGCGTCGAACTCGCCCGGTGGCGTCAGCAAGGTCAGGCTCAGCAAATCGGCGGCGACGGTGACCAGGCCCTGCTTGTCGTGGATCTTGCGGACCAACTCGCGGTAGTCCTGCACCTCGCCGGTGGAGCAGGGGTATTGCAGCAGCAGGCCGAACAACTCGTCCCGCTCGGCGGCGGCGAAGGGGTCGCCGACGACGCACTCGATGTCGAGATGCAGGGCCCGGTTGCGCACGACCTCGATGGTTTGCGGATGGCAGCTGTCGGCGATGTAGAAGACCCGGCTCTTGCTCTTCGACAGTCGATGCGCCATCGCCATCGCCTCGGCCGCCGCGGTGGCCTCGTCGAGCACCGAGGCGTTGGCCATTTCCATGCCGGTCAGGTCGCTGATCATGGTCTGGTAGTTCAGCAGGGCTTCGAGCCGGCCCTGGGAGATCTCCGCCTGGTAGGGCGTGTACGAGGTATACCAGGCGGGGTTGCGCAGCAGGTTGCGCTCGATCAC
>CBDTVS010000390.1:0-1805 GCA_965364245.1 uncultured Gammaproteobacteria bacterium
TGTTGGCGCACCAGCCGCCGGTGATGTAGTCGTGCATGATGATGCGCGAGCCCAGCTCCTTGGCGTACTCGGCGCGCTTGTACATCTCCTCCGGCGTCGGCGCGGTGACGTTGAGGTAGTGGCCCTTGCGCTCACCGGTCTCGGACTCGGCCTTGTGCACCGCCTCCATGACGAAGTCGAAACGCTGGCGCCAGCGCATGAAGGGCTGGCTGTTGACGTTCTCGTCGTCCTTGGTCAGGTCGAGGCCGCCGCGCAGGCACTCGTAGACCGCGCGGCCGTAGTTCTTGGCCGACAGGCCGAGTTTCGGCTTGATCGTGCAGCCGAGCATGGCACGGCCATACTTGTTGAAGATGTCGCGCTCGACCTGGATGCCGTGCGGCGGGCCGCCGCAGGTCATCACGTAGGCGATCGGGAAGCGCACGTCCTCGAGTCGCAGGTGGCGCACCGCCTTGAAGCCGAACACGTTGCCGACCAGGGAGGTGAAGACGTTGACGACCGAGCCCTCCTCGAACAGGTCGATCGGGTAGGCGATGAAGGCGTAGAACGACTCGTCGTCGCCGGGCACGTCCTCGATCGCATAGGCACGGCCCTTGTAGTAGTCGAGGTCGGTCAGCAGGTCGGTCCAGACCGTGGTCCAGGTGCCGGTCGACGATTCGGCGGCGACCGCGGCAGCGGCCTCCTCGCGCGGCACGCCGGGCTGCGGCGTGATCTTGAAGCAGGCCAGGATGTCGGTGTCGAGCGGGGTGTACTCCGGCATCCAGTAGGTTTCCCGGTAATCCTTGACGCCTGCGCTGTAGGTCTTGACTGCCATGGTTCGAATCTCTCCTTGCAATGGAACCGGGTTCCGGGGCGTCGCCCGCCTGGACCGCGGTGCGGCTGGTGGCCTGGGTGACGACTTTAGGACGGTTGAATCATAAATAACAGTAAATTGTTTTTATTTTTTTCATCAGTTTAAGCTGATGCATTATCGCGGCCCTCGCCGACGACCACCCCAAGCGTAGCCCACCGTGGACGTGATGTTGGCCGGAGCTTGACCCGGGCCCTTTTGCTCGACGCCATCGTATGGCTAAATGCGCCCTCTGCAGGCCCAGACAGGACGAGCGAGACGATGAGCGCCATCCCCGACACCCTCTACCAATCCGAGCTCTCCAGCCTCGAGCTGATCGGACGCGGCAAGGTCCGCGACCTCTACGCGATCGACGACGAGCACATGATGATCGTCACCACCGACCGCATCTCGGCGTTCGACGTCATCCTGCCGACCGCGATTCCCGGCAAGGGCGCGGTGCTGACCACGGTGTCGCGCTTCTGGTTCGAGCGCATGCGCGACATCATCCCCAATCACATCGCCACGCTGTCGCTGGCCGACGTGCTCTCCAACCGCGACGAGCGCGAGCAGGTGCGTGGCCGCGCGATGATCGTCAACCGCCTGCGCCCGCTGCCGGTCGAGGCGATCGTGCGCGGCTACCTGATCGGCTCCGGCTGGAAGGACTACCAGAAGGGCGGCGCGGTGTGCGGCATCCCGCTCCCGGCCGGGCTGCAGCTCGCCGAGCAGCTGCCGATGCCGCTCTACACCCCGTCGACCAAGGCCGAGGTCGGCGAGCACGACGAGAACATCGACTTCCAGCAGACCGTCGAGCTGATGGGCGCCAAGCTCGCCGAACAGGTGCGTGACGTCAGCCTGCAGATCTACCGCGAGGCGCGTGACTACGCCGCCGGTCGCGGCATCATCATCGCCGACACCAAGTTCGAATTCGGTCTCGACGGCAAGGGCCAGATGGTGCTGATCGACGAGGCGCTGACCC
>CBDTVS010000391.1:0-1792 GCA_965364245.1 uncultured Gammaproteobacteria bacterium
ACGCGCCCGGCGCACGGCCCCGCGACCGCCTCAAGGCGCGGCCCTGGAGCATTTTCACCCTCGGCGACGACGACCTTGATCCGCGTGCGCCCGATATGCACGAAGTCGCCATCAGCCAGGGGCGCCTTGCCGACGGCCTTGCCGTTGACCCGTGTGCCGTTGCGGCTGCCGAGGTCCTCGACATGCCAGATTCCTGCATCGCACCAGATGCGCGCATGGCGGCGGCTGACCAGGCCGTCCTCGAGCGTGATGTCGCAATCGCCCGCGCGACCCAGCATCAGCTGCGAGCCCGGTGCGGGCTGCAGCCGGTTGACGGTCTCGCCGTCGACGATGATGAGCAGTTCCATGACCGTTCCCCCTGAGCACCCGGGTCGATCTTGTCGTCGACCTCGGCGTCGCCCGCCCCGGCATAGCCGGCAACGGGCGAATGTCCGGAAGTATAATCTCCCGCCCGCGCATCGTCCCCCGGCGGGCGAGTTGCTATAGTTTGCCGGTACCAAACCCAACGATGCCGAGCCCGGAAGGATCCTGGAACGTGAAGACCGACTACCTCACGCTGCGCGAGAACTTCCGCACCGGCATCGATCCGGTCGACGAGCAGCACCGCGAAATGATCGAGTGTTACAACGACCTCGAGCGCGCGGTCGCGACCGCCGCGCCACAGGAGGCACGCGTCACCGCCCTCTACAGCCTCGCCGACGCCACGCGCCGCCACTTCCGCTTCGAGGAGAACCTGCTCGAGGCCAACGACTACCCCGACCTCGAGCGCCACCGCAGCGAGCACGAGAACCTGCTCGAACAGATCGACGACTGGGCTACGCGCCTGCGCGACGGCGAACTCAACCTGACGCGCGACACCATGCGCCTGATCCGCGAGTGGCTGCTCGACCACATGGTCGGCAGCGACCAGCACTACGTCGCCCACATCCGCCACGTCGACTGATTTCTTGACGCCGCGCGACCGCGCGCCTTAAAGTCCCACACGCCTCAGGTGTTCCCGGGTTAACCCCCGGGGATGAAACGGGAAGCCGGTGCGCCTTCGGGCAATCCCGGCACTGCCCCCGCAACGGTAAGCGAGTCGAAGGTCGGCAGACGCCACTGTGCAACGCACGGGAAGGCGCCGCCCACGGATCCCAGGGTCCACTCGCGAGTCCGGAGACCGGCCCGAGGCACGTTTCCGGATGCCGCGGCGGGTGGCATCGGCAGGCCACCACCCTCCTGTCCCTCCCCCGCACGCTCCGGCCCGACCATGTGCGCGGGTGTGCGCACCGACAGGAGCAATCGATGAACCCTGCCCGCCTGAGTGCCGCGGTCCTGACCGCGCTCGTTTCCGTTTCCAGTGTCCAAACCCTAGCCGCCGAGCAGCCCACCACGGTGCCCCCGGTGGTGGTCAGCGCAACCCGCTCCGCCCAGAGCGAGGTGACCACGCCGGCCAGCATCACCGTCATCACCCGCGAGGAGATTCTCGCGAGCGGCGCCACCCAGGTGGCCGAGGTGCTGCGCGGCCAGGGCGCCGTGCAGCTTTACGACTTCTACGGCGACGGCTCGCGCGCCACGGTCGGTCTGCGCGGTTTTGGCGTCACCGGGGTAAGCAACACGCTGGTGCTGGTCGATGGCCGCCGGCTCAACAACACCGACATCGCCGGACCCGACCTTGCCAGCATCGCGCTCGGCGACGTCGAGCGCATCGAGATCGTCCAGGGCAGCGCTGGCGCGCTCTACGGCGACCAAGCGGTGGGTGGCGTGATCAACATCATCACCCGCGGAGTCACCACGCGCCGGGTCGAGGTCG
>CBDTVS010000392.1:0-1704 GCA_965364245.1 uncultured Gammaproteobacteria bacterium
GTCGAGCCGTTTCGACCCGACCCCGTCGTGCACCGCCGCCAGGTACTCCTCGAGACGCTTGAGGTAGCGGCGCAGCGCGTGGACGTTGCCGAGCACGAAACTGATCGGGTTGTTGAGCTCGTGCGCAACGCCGGCCACCAGGCGACCCAGCGAGGCGAGCTTCTCGGAGTGGATCAGCTGCTGCTGGGCCTGCTTGAGCTGCTCGTGCGCGCTGCGCAGTTCACGGTAGGCAAGCCGCAGCTCGCCGACCGAGCGCCCGATCATCACCAGCCCGACGTAATGGCCCGCAGCGTCACGGCGCGGGCTGCAGTTGAACGCGACCGGAAGTGGACTGCCGTGACGACCGCGCAGCTGCACCTCGCACTCCTCGACCGCGCTGTCCCTGAGCCGGCCGGGAATCTCGCGCGCCTTCGCCTGCGAGGCGTCGTCGGCGAACAGCTCGGCGACCGGGCGCCCCTCCAGCGCGGCCGACGGTTCGCCGACCATCGCGCAGAGCGCCTGGTTGACGTCGAGGATCCGGCCGTTGCGATCGCACACGATCATCACGTCCGACATCGAGCCGAGCACGTTGTCGATGAACTGCTGGGTCTCCTCGAGGGCGCGGTTCTTCTCCTCGAGCTCGACCTGGTAGCGCAGCAGGTCGCTGTAGACCTGGTCCATCTTGCGGATGACGTCGATCCAGGTCGACTCGTCGACCCCCTCGGGACCGGCGGTATCGTGCCAGTCGATCTCCGCGGGCTGGGCGCGGTCGGCGGAATGGTGGTCGGCGTCGCTGCTCATCGGGCTCCCGGTCCGGCTGGGCGCCGCCGTAGCAACGCGACACCATGATAGGCGAGTCACGGCGGCTTGTGCCGTGGGCATGGAGCGCCTAACGTGGGTGCAGCGGCCGGAACCGGCCGGAGTAGGCCCTTGGACCTCGAGCAGATCCTCGACGAAATCGCCCTCGGCGCCCGTGGCGCTGCAGCGGAAGGCCGTGTCGCCGACTACATTCCCGCCCTCGCGTGCGTCCCTGCAACGCGCTTCGGGATGGCGACCGCGATGCTGGATGGTCGCGTACATCAGGTCGGTGACGCCGAAGAACCGTTCTCGATCCAGAGCGTCTCCAAGCTGTTCCTGCTCGCGCTCGCACTGCCCGAGGTGGGCCGTGCGCTGTGGCAGCGTGTCGGCCGCGAACCGTCCGGCAACGCCTACAACTCGCTGGTGCAACTCGAACGCGAGGATGGCCTGCCGCGCAACCCGTTCATCAACGCCGGGGCCCTGGTCGTCGTAGACGTGCTGATCGACACCTTTGCCGATCCCATCGGCGCGCTGCTCGACTGGTTGCGCGAGGAGTCCGGCGATCCCACCGTGGCGATCGACGTCGAGGTGGCGCGCTCGGAACTCGCGCATGCCGATCGCAACGCCGCGCTGGTCCACTTCATGCGCAGCTTCGGCCGTATACGCAACCCGGTCGTGCGCGTGCTCGAAGTCTACTGCCACGCGTGTGCGATCCGCATGAACTGCGTGCAGCTCGCGCGCGCGGCCCTGGTCCTGGCCAACCACGGTGACTCCCCGGTCTCCGGCCGCCAGCGCATGAGCCGCAGCCGGGCCAAGCGGATCAACGCAGTGATGCTGACCTGCGGCACCTATGACGCCGCGGGCGAGTTCGCCTACCGCGTCGGGCTGCCGTGCAAGAGCGGCGTCGGTGGCGGAATCGTGGCCGTC
>CBDTVS010000393.1:0-1631 GCA_965364245.1 uncultured Gammaproteobacteria bacterium
CGCCGCAGCGGCCTCGCCTGGCGGTTCGGGCTGCTGAACCTGGCGCGCCGCGCGCGCGGCAGCGTTGCCCAGCTGCTCGCCTTCGGCCTGGCGCTGACCGTGCTGCTGCTGCTGACCGTGGTGCGCGCCGACCTGCTCGACGCCTGGCGCGCCAAGATTCCACCGGGCGCGCCGAACCTGTTCCTGGTCAACGTGCAGCCGGACGAGGTCGATGCCCTCGCCGCGCGCATCGCGGGGCTGACCGGCGAGGCGCCGGACCTCTACCCGATGGTGCGTGGCCGGCTGGTGGCGCACGACGGCGCAGCGATCGATGCCGGCGATTACACGAACCCGCGCGCACGGCGCCTGGCCACGCGCGAGTTCAACCTCTCCTACGTCGAGGCCATGCCCGACAGCAACCGCCTGCTGCGGGGCGACTGGTGGTCGCCGGGCGATACCGCCGCCGTGGCGTCGGTCGAACAGGGGCTTGCCGAGACCCTCGGCATCGCGCTCGGCGACCGGTTGCGCTTCCGCGTCGCCGAGCGCGAGGTCGAGGTCACCGTGACCAGCCTGCGCGAGGTGGCCTGGGATTCGTTCCGGGTCAACTTTTTCGTGCTGTTGCCCCCGGCGGTGCTCGACGGCTACCCGGCGACGCACATCACCAGCTTCCACCTGCCGCCGGCGGCGCGCGACCAGCTCGGCGAGCTGGTGCGCAGCTTCCCCAGCGTGACGGTCATCGACGTCGACGCCCTGCTCGACCACGTGCGCCGCATCGTCGACCGCGTGACGCTGGCGATCGAGTCCGTGTTCGGCTTCACGCTGCTCGCCGGGGTCGCGGTGCTCTACGCGGCGATCCATGCCACGCTCGACCAGCGGCGCCACGAGGCGTCGCTGCTGCGCACCCTGGGGGCGCGGCGCAGCGGGCTGCTGCGCGCCCTGGCCGTCGAGTTCCTGCTGCTCGGCGCCCTCGCCGGGCTGCTCGGCGCCCTCGCCGCGTCCGGGATCG
Source organism: uncultured Gammaproteobacteria bacterium (assembly GCA_965364245.1). Taxonomy (GTDB): domain Bacteria; phylum Pseudomonadota; class Gammaproteobacteria; order QNFN01; family QNFN01; genus QNFN01. Next base: position 986 of record CBDTVS010000393.1, read on the forward strand.
GCTGGCTGCTGGCGCGCGAGGTGTTCGACCTGCCGTGGCAGGGTGGGGGGCTGCTGTGGCTGCTCGGGCCGCTGGCCGGCATGGCGGTGGTCGGTCTCAGCGGCCCGCCGCTCGCGGTGCTACGCCGCGCCTGAGCCGGCCGGTGTGGCTGCCCACCGGGCGGTGAAATAACATGGGGTCTTGGACGGTCCTCTGGATACAAGGTGTTAACGGATGCAGGAAGCGGCCAGTGCGAGAGTGCGTTTCAACAAGCTTGTCAGTGAGTACTCACAAGACGTATTCCGCTACGCTTTCTGGCTCTGTCGCGACAGGTCCATGGCCGAGGAGCTCTCCCAGGAGACCTTCATGCGGGCCTGGAAAGCGATCGACAGCCTGCAGGACGACAAGGCCGCCAAGAGCTGGCTGTTCACCATCGTGCGGCGCGAGAACGCGCGCCAGTACGAGCGCAAGCGACTCGACACGGTCGATGACCCCGACTTCGACCGGGTCGAGACGACCCGGCCGGAGTACGACACCAGCACCGAGGCGTTCGTGCTGCGCCGGGCGCTCGAGGAGTTGCCCGAGGAGTACCGCGAGCCGCTGGTGCTGCAGGTCATCGGTGGCTACAGCACCGAGGAGATCGCCGACCAGCTCGGCATCAAGGCGG
>CBDTVS010000394.1:0-1606 GCA_965364245.1 uncultured Gammaproteobacteria bacterium
GTCTACGGCGAGTTCACCGCGAAGGCCAACCGCAGGCCGTCGCCGACCCTGGCCGAGGCGCTCGAACAGCCGATCCAGGACACCACGCGCATCACGCTGCCGCCGGTCGCGTTCCAGCACGAGCAGGAGAAGGTCGCCTCGCGCTGGCCCGACGCGGTCGCCTACATCCGTGAGCACGAGCTCAACGAGGTGTTCCCGGGTGCGGGCGGAGAGGTCGGCCTGGTGCTCCAGGGTGGACTCTACAACTCGGTGATCCGCGCGCTGCAGCTGCTTGGCCTCGCCGACGACGACGGCACGACACCGCTGCCGCTCTACGTCATGAACGTCACCTACCCGCTGGTCGACGACGAGCTGGTCGCATTCTGCACAGACAAGCGCGCGGTGCTGATGATCGAGGAGGGCCAGCCCGACTTCCTCGAGCAGGCGCTGCACGCGATCCTGCGCAAGGCGGGCTGTGACACGCGCGTCGAGGGCAAGGGGCTGCTGCCCGCCGCCGGCGAGTACACGCCGTTCGCGCTGGAGGAGGGCCTGGCCGGATTCCTCGCGGCCCACGGCGGTCCCGACCTGCAACCCGGTCCGGCCGGCAGGGCGCGACTCGACCCGGTCGCGGCCGAGGCCGGTGCGCGGCTGACGGGCGTGGTGCCTGCGCGTCCGACCGGTTTCTGCACCGGCTGCCCCGAGCGGCCGCTGTTCGGCGCCATTAAGCTGCTGCAGCAGGAGCTCGGCGAGTTTCACGTCAGCTGCGACATCGGCTGCCACCTGTTCTCGATCCTGCCGCCGTTCCACGTCGGCAACACCACCATGGGCTACGGCCTCGGCGCGGCCGGCAGCGCGGCGTTCAACGTCCCGGCCGGACGGCGCAAGGTGCTCAGCGTCATGGGTGACGGCGGCTTCTGGCACAACGGCCTGACCTCCGGCATCGGCAACGCGGTGTTCAACCGCTCCGACAACGTGGTCGTGATCATCGACAACGGCTACTCGTCGGCGACCGGCGGCCAGGACCTGCTCTCTTCGGCCGCGCACAACCCGGCGCGCAGCACCGGCAACCCGATCGAGAACGCGGTTCGTGGCGTCGGCGTGTCGTGGGTGCGTACCGTGCCGTGGACCTACGACGTCGGGCAGATGCGCGACGTGCTGCGCGACGCGCTGGCCAGCGAGGAGCGCGGGCCGAAGGTGGTGATCGCCCAGTCCGAGTGCATGCTCAACAAACAGCGGCGCGAGAAGCCGCGCTTCAGGGCACGGGTACGCGACGGCAAGCGGGCGGTGCGGCAACGCTTCGGGGTCGATGCCGATGTCTGCACCGGCGACCGCGCCTGCATGCGCCTGTCGGGCTGCCCGTCGCTGACGCTGGCCGACAACCCCGACCCGCTGCGCGACCAGCCGGTAACGCAGGTGGTCGCCAGCTGCGTGGGTTGCGGTTACTGCGGCGAGGTGGCTCACGCCGCGGTGCTCTGCCCGTCGTTCTACCGCGCCGACGTGGTGCACAACCCGTCGCTGTTCGAGCGCGTGGTCGACCGGCTGCGCCGGCGGGCGATCGACTGGCTCGCCGCCCGGGCGGCCACCGTGGAGCGGCCGCTGTGAGCGGCAAGGTCTCGATCGCGATCAC
>CBDTVS010000395.1:0-1573 GCA_965364245.1 uncultured Gammaproteobacteria bacterium
GAGGCGCGCCACGCCGGGTAGAGCGTCGCCAGCAGCGACAGCAGCAGCGACATGAGGGCGATGCGCTGCACGTCGGACCAGTGCAGGTCGGACGGCAGGTCGCTGATGTAGTAGACGTCGGGTGACAGGAACTGGATGCCGAACAGCCGCTCGATGGCCGGCACCAGGGTCTCGACGTTGAGCGCCAGCGCGATGCCGCCGGCCAGGCCCAGCAGGGTTCCGACCACCCCGATCAACGCACCCTGCACGATGAACACCGCCATGATGCTGCGCGGCGTCGAGCCAAGTGTCTGCAGGATCGCGATGTCGGCCTGCTTGTCGTTGACCGTCATCACCAGCGTCGAGACGATGTTGAACGCGGCCACCGCGACGATCAGCAGCAGGATGATGAACATCACCCGCTTCTCGGTCTGCACCGCGCGGAAGAAGTTGGCGTGCTCGCGCGTCCAGTCGCGCACCGCGAACGCGCCGCCGAGCTGGCCGGCCACCTCGCGCACCACACGCGGCGCCTGGAACAGGTCGTCGAGTTTCAGGCGCACGCCGCTGACGGTGCCGTCGAGGCGCAGCAGGCGACCGGCGTCGTCGAGGTGCACCAGCGCCAGGTTGCGGTCGTACTCGTACATGCCGACCTCGAACAGGCCGGTCACGGTGAATCGCTTGAGCCGCGGCAGGATCCCGGCCGGGGTACTCGCGGCCTCGGGCGTGACCACCGTCACCCTGTCGCCGGGCCAGACACCGAGGTAGCGCGCCAGCTCGGTGCCGAGCACGATGCCGAACTCGCCGGGCCGGAGCATGTCGACCGAACCGGCGGTCATGTTGGCGCCGACCTCGGAGACCTCGGGCTCGCGCTCGGGCAGCACGCCACGCAGCAGCGCGCCGCTGACCCGCCCACCCTGGCTGAGCATCACCTCGCTGCGCACGAACGGCGCGGCACCGATCACCTCCGTGTGACCCAGCGCGATGTCGCGCGCGCCGCTCCAGTCGCCCAGCCGCCCGTCGAGCGCGGTGATGGTCGCATGCGAGGCCATGCCCAGGATGCGCTCGCGCAGCTCCTTCTCGAAACCGTTCATCACCGACAGCACGGTGATCAGCGCGGTCACGCCGAGCGCGATGCCCAGCATCGAGGTCAGCGAGATGAACGAGATGAAGTGGTTGCGACGCTTGGCGCGCGTGTAGCGCAGGCCGACGAACACTTCGTAGGGGGTGAACATGGAGGCGGATTAAAGCACAACCGGGCCGTGCGCGGCCCGTGCCCGATCAGAGTTGCGCCCGCGCCCAGCGCACGATGTCGGCGGTGCCGAGCGCCCCGGCCTGACGCGCCACCTCACGGCCACCGCGAAACAGTACCAGGGTCGGGATGCTGCGGATGCCGTAGCGCGCGGCGAGCATCTGCTCGCGCTCGGTGTCGACCTTGCCCAGCCGCATCTGCGGTTCGAGCTCGCGCGCCGCGGCGGCAAAGGCCGGCGCCATCAGCTTGCATGGGCCGCACCACGCCGCCCAGAAGTCGACCAGCAATGGCAAGTCGCTGCGCGTCAGGTGACGTTCGAAGCCACTGCCATCGAGCCCCAGCGGT
>CBDTVS010000396.1:0-1516 GCA_965364245.1 uncultured Gammaproteobacteria bacterium
CAGCGGCCAGGCGAGCTCGGCCCAGCCGACGACCAGCAGCAGCTGCACGCCGATGAAGGTCAGCACCCCGGCCTCGGCGACACGCAGCGGCCGCCCGCTGCGCTGCGCGAGCGTGCCCAGCGTGACGAACCCCGCGATCATCGCCACCGACACCGCCGCCAGCAGCGTCGCAACGGCCGGTCGGTCGAGTCCGCCGACGTCGCGCAGCCAGGGGCCCGACCAGAGCCCCTGGATCGACAGGAACGACGCCTGCGACATCACCGTCCACGGTGCGATGCGCCAGAACAGCGGGCTGGTGAAGACCCGCCCGATACCGCGCACCTGGTCGCCGAGGGTGACCTCCTGGCGCGGCTGCGCGCGATCGGGGACCGCGAAGAAGATCAGCACCGCGACGCCCAGGGTCAGCAGCGCCAGCAGCATGAACACCCCGCGCCAGTCGGTGAAACCGAGCGCGAACTCGACCGGCCGCGTCGCCGACAACGCACCCAGTCCGCCGGCGGCCATCTGGAAGCCGTTGACCTGCGGCAGGCGCGCGCTCGGGAACCAGAGCACGAACGCCTTGAACGCGGCCATCAGGCACGCCGAGACGCCGAAGCCGATCAGCGCGCGGCCGAGCGTCAGGCCCAGCAGCGACTCGCTGCTGGCGAACAACCACGCCCCGGCGGCCGCGAACAGCAGCAGCAGCGCCTCGACGCGCCGTGGGCCGTAACGATCGAGCAGGATGCCCAGCGGCAGCTGGAACGCGGCGAAGGTCAGGAAGTAGGTGCTGGTCAGCAGCCCGAGGTCGGCGGCATCGAGGCCGATGTCGCGCACCAGGTCGGGCGCGATGACGGCATTGACCACGCGGTAGAGGTAGGAGAGGAAATAGCCGCACGCGAACGGCAGGAAGACGGCCAGCCAGAGCTGCGCCGGGCGCGGCGAATCGGGTGGCGCGGGCATCGGCGCATTATCCGCGCCACGCCGTGCCGCAGCCAGCGTCGCCATGGCTGCAATGCGCATTGATGGTGGTCATTGCACCACACGGCTGCGTACCCGATCATGATTCACCGAAACCTACCGGATAACCACTTGAGCTACGGACCTCTCGATCTCTCCACCTGGCAGGTGGTCCTCGCGACCCTGCTGCTGACCCACGTCACCATCGCCGCGGTCACCATCTTCCTGCACCGCGCCCAGGCCCACCGCGCCGTCGAACTGCACCCCGTCGTCAGCCACTTCTTCCGTATCTGGCTGTGGCTCACCACCGGCATGGTGACCCGCGAATGGGTCGCGATCCACCGCAAGCACCACGCCGCCTGCGAGACCGAGGAAGACCCGCACAGCCCGCAGACCCACGGCATCCATACCCTGCTGTGGCGCGGTGCCGAGCTCTACCGCCAAGCGGCGGAAGACGACGCGATGCTCGAGCGCTACGGCCGTGGCACCCCCGACGACGCGCCCGAGAAGCATGTCTACGGGGTTCACCCGAACTGGGGCGTCGGCACCATGCTGGTGATCGACGTGCTGCTGTTCGGCC